>JBLFXU010000020.1:0-17778 GCA_047609575.1 Bacteroidia bacterium
GGGGACCGCCAAAAAGCGTACATCCCTGTACAGGCTCGACTGGCGACGTCCTGTCGCCAGACGCCCCCGGTGACAGGCTAGCTCTCGTACTCCTGGGCAACGGCTCCTGAATCTAAACTGAGACACCACCCCACCCAAGCCGGACAAACGCAGCTGTCGACGCTGTAGCATCAGTCATGGGTATTCCTAGTGACACCTCGAACATTCGCTGGAGTATCAATGCCGGAAGATAGAGGTCTGCCAGTGAATAGAGGCTCTCGGAACCGTGTGAGGCCATGGATGGCCGAACCCGAGCTGCCATTGATGGCGCTTTTGCGTGTGCCGAGAGCCTCTATTCACTGCCAGACCTCGGATAAACGCTATCGGGCTAACTTCGCAGCCCCTCAAAATAGCTGGTAGAATTCGCGCTTCTTTGGCACTTGAACCAAGCCCCACCAAACAGCGGGGCCGGTGCCTATTACACCCAACCTTCACCACTCAAGCGCGATCATCACAATGGAAGAGCAGTACACACCACAGGCACTGGAACAAGCCGTGCAGCAGCACTGGCTTGAAAACAACAGCTTTGCTGTGCAGCAGGACGATGCCCGGGAGAAATTCTATTGCCTGGCAATGTTCCCCTACCCCAGCGGACAGCTACACATGGGCCATGTGCGCAATTACACCATTGCCGATGTCATCGCCCGCTATCAACGTATGCAGGGCAAGAATGTACTGCAGCCTATGGGTTGGGATGCCTTCGGCCTACCGGCAGAAAACGCGGCCATCAAACACAATGTACCCCCGGCCGAATGGACCGCCCAAAACATTGATTACATGCGTGAACAGCTGCGTGAGCTAGGGTTTGCCTACGACTGGGACCGAGAGCTGGCCACCTGTGATCCAGATTACTATCGCTGGGAGCAGTGGTTTTTTACACGGTTGTTTGAAAAGGGCCTGGCCTACAAAAAGAAGGCGGAAGTGAACTGGTGTGAAACTGACCAGACCGTATTGGCTAACGAGCAGGTGGTAAACGGCTGTTGCTGGCGCTGTGACAACCCGGTAGAGCGTCGTGAGATCAACCAGTGGTTCTTCAAAATTACGGAATACGCTGATCAATTGCTCGATGACCTCGACACATTGGACGAGTGGCCAGAACAAGTGCGCACCATGCAGCGCAACTGGATTGGACGTTCCGAAGGTGTGGAGCTGGATTTCCAGTGCAATGGCAATCCTTTGACGGTCTACACCACCCGGCCGGACACCTTGATGGGAGCGACCTACCTGGCGGTAGCACCGCAGCATCCGGTGGCCCAGCAGGCCGCAGCAAACAGCGCGCAGCTGACCACATTCATTGAGGATCAATCCCGAGTAAAAGTGGCTGAGGCCGACATGGCCACCATGGAAAAGCTCGGCATGGATACAGGCCTGACTGCGGTGCACCCACTGACCGGCGAACAAGTACCGATCTGGGTCGCCAACTTTGTTCTGATGAGTTACGGCTCCGGTGCTGTCATGTCGGTCCCCGCGCATGATGAGCGCGATCATGCCTTCGCCTGTAAGTACGGATTGCCCATTGTGCAGGTCATTGAAAAGACAAGGGACAAAGCAGGTGACGATTTCCACTACGACCCAAAGCGCTGGCAAGACTGGTACTCAGACAAAGCGCAGACCAGCACCATCAACTCTGGCGAGTTCGACGGCCTGGACTTTG
This sequence comes from Bacteroidia bacterium, assembly GCA_047609575.1. Classification (GTDB taxonomy): domain Bacteria; phylum Pseudomonadota; class Gammaproteobacteria; order Pseudomonadales; family Halieaceae; genus Marimicrobium. The sequence continues at coordinate 1,694 of JBLFXU010000020.1, forward strand.
AGGCCGCGTTCAATGCCATAGCCGACAAATTAGAGGCAGGCGACAAAGGCAGCCGCAAGGTCAACTTCCGCCTGCGCGATTGGGGTGTGTCACGCCAGCGCTATTGGGGCGCGCCTATTCCAATTATCAATTGCGGCGCTTGCGGGGCTGTGCCCGTACCGGCCAAAGACCTGCCGGTACTCCTGCCCAAGGAAGTGGAATTTGACGGCGCTGGCTCATCACCGATTAAGTCAATGCCCCAGTTCTATGAAACGCAATGTCCCAAGTGCGGAGGCGATGCCACCCGCGAAACGGACACCTTCGACACCTTTATGGAAAGCTCCTGGTACTACGCCCGCTACGGTTGTGCCAAAAATGCAGACTCCATGCTGAACTCGGAGGCGGACTACTGGACGCCAGTTGATCAGTATGTGGGCGGTATCGAACATGCCATCCTCCATCTGCTGTACGCGCGCTTCTATCATAAGTTGATGCGCGACGAAGGGCTGCTCACCTCCGACGAGCCTTTTAAGCGCCTGCTAACCCAAGGCATGGTGCTCAAAGACGGCGTCAAAATGTCCAAGTCCAAGGGCAATACTGTAGATCCGCAATCGCTTATCGATCGCTACGGTGCCGATACCGTGCGACTGTTCAGCATGTTTGCCGCGCCTCCGGAACAATCCCTGGAATGGTCTGACTCCGGTGTAGAAGGCGCCAACCGTTTCCTCAAGCGCCTGTGGAAAATGGCCCGAGGACATTGTGAAGCTGGCCCCGCCTGCGCCGTCGAACCGCAAGCGCTAGACGATCAGCAGAAAAATGCGCGGCGCAAAGCCCATGAGACTATCGCCAAAGTGAGCGATGATTTCGGTCGCCGGCAGACTTTCAATACAGCCATCGCAGCGATAATGGAACTGTGCAACGAACTGGGCAAGCTGGACGACAGCGAGCAAAGCCGCGCAGTGTTGGACGAAGCCCTCAAGGCTATCGTTTTGATGCTGAATCCGATCGTGCCCCATATTTGTCACAACTTGTGGCAGGCTCTTGGAGGCAGTGGCGATATACTCAATGCTCCCTGGCCTAGCGTAGACGAGAGTGCCCTGGCCCGAGACAGCATAGAAATAGTGGTCCAGGTTAACGGCAAAGTACGCTCACGCATGGAGGTGCCTGCCGATGCCGCCAAAGATGCTCTTGAAGCGCTGGCACTGGGCCAGGATAACGTTCAACGTTTTCTCGAGGATGTCACCGTACGTAAGGTGATTGTGGTACCCGGGAAATTAGTTAATATTGTGGCCAATTGAGCCACTCACCAGGTCCCCAATGAAACCCCAACTACTGCGCTATAGTGTTCTACTCCTAATTTGCAGCACACTGCTTGGCTGTGGCTTCCAGCTGCGTGGTACAGGTCTGGCTGGCACACTGCTGCCCGATGACTGGAAGAGCATGTATTTGGTTACGACTAATCCGAACAGCGAACTGAGCCGAGAAATCACCGCCCGGTTCGCAGCCAATGGCATCACCTGGCAAGCACGCGAAGCGGCGAATTACAGCCTCATCGTGGGTAGCGAACGTTTCAAGCAGCAAAACCTGTCCCTGAGCTCAGACGCCAGAGCCGCCGAGTTTGAGCTTACGCTCAAGGCGGAATTTTCTGTGCTCGATGTGCAGCAGCAGATCGTCATCGAAAAATCTGAGGCAATCATCATCAAACAGATGGAAAACGATCCACGCAACGTGGTGGGTAAGGCCGAGGAGGTTAGGCTACTCAGGGATGAAATGCGCGGCGAACTGGCCGAACAGCTTTTGCGCCGGATCGGCTTCTTTGCCACCAGCAAGCAAAGTGAGACCAGTAATGAAGCCAGAGCCGAGTAATGCGCGTCTACCCCGAGAAGCTCGCCGGACAACTTGAAAAGCAACTGCTATCCGTCTACCTCGTCAGTGGCGACGAACCTCTTCTCATTCAGGAATGCTGCGACCTGATCCGCGCCAAAGCACGGGCAGCCGGTTGTGGCGAACGCGAAGTTATTGATGCCTCAGGGAAGAATTTCGACTGGCAGGAAATACTGCACAGCGCCAGCAGCATGTCTCTGTTTGCCGAGCGCAGGCTACTGGAAGTGCGCGTGCCCTCCGGCAAACCCGGGGCAGACGGCAGCAAGGCCCTGTGCGAATACCTGAACATCATGGCCAGTGACGACATCCTGCTGGTGGTCGCAGGAAAAATCGACAAGCAGTCCACCAACAGCAAATGGTACAAGGCGCTAGACAAGGCCGGAGCGACTATCTCGGTGTGGCCAGTCGATGCCAAAGAACTGCCACGCTGGTTACAGCAGCGCGTTAACGCTGCTGGAATGGACATCGACAGGGACGCGCTGCAGCTGCTCAGTGACCGCGTTGAGGGCAACTTGTTAGCCGCTGTACAGGAAGTGGAGAAACTAAAGCTATTGGCCGCCGACGGAAAAATTACGGCGCTGACCGTTACCGATAGCGTCTGCGACAACGCGCGCTATAACATCTTTGCCATGGCAGACAACATACTGGGCGGCGACATAACAGCCGGCCTGCGCATGCTCCATGGACTGCGCGGCGAGGGCACCGAACCGCCGGTTGTGTTGTGGTCGATCTCTCGCGAGTTGCGCACTCTGCACGCTGCACGACTGGCCTGTGACGCTGGCCAGAATGTGCAGAAAGCCCTGCAGGATAGAGGTGTGTGGAAAAACCGTATGCCGATGATGAGCGCTGCACTGCAACGCCATACCGCTGCCTCGCTGGCGGCGCTGCTGGAGCAAGCCGCCATTACCGATGGCAGCATTAAGGGATTCGCCGGCGGCAAACCCTGGGACAACATGGAAAATCTATTCTTGGGATTGGCCGGATCTGCCAATACGCTGCCAGCGGCTCTCGCCCTAGCCTGAGAACACCACCGTCTTGTTACCGTGCACGATCACTCTATCTTCCAGGTGATACCGCACACCGCGTGCCAGTACCGCACGCTCCACATCCCGCCCAAGCCGAACCATATCTTCCTTGTCGCAACTGTGACTGACCCGTATGACATCCTGTTCGATAATCGGCCCTTCATCCAGCTCCTCTGTCACGTAATGACACGTTGCACCAATCAGTTTAACGCCACGATCATAGGCCCTCTGGTACGGGTTTGCGCCAACAAATGACGGGAGAAAGCTGTGGTGAATGTTGATCAACTTGCCCGCATACTGCTCGCACAACACGGGCGGAATAATCTGCATATAGCGGGCCAGTACTATCGTCTGCGCCCGATAGCGGGCAACCAGACTTTCCATCTCGGCAAAAGCAGCGGCCTTATCCTGCTTCGGTACAGGCACATGATGAAAAGGAATATTGTGCCACTCCACTAAGCTGCGTAAATCGTCGTGGTTGGAAATTACGCACGGGATCGTACAAGCCAACTCATTGCTGCGATAGCGGTGCAGTAGATCTTCCAGGCAATGGGAGGCATGACTGGCGAAAATTACCAATGGCTGCTTCTGGCGATTGTCACGCACGTACCAGCGCATATCCCAATGGTTTGCTAGCGGCTCGAACGCCGCGCGAAACCCCTCAAGATCGACATCCAGCAAACCGACGCTGATCACATTGCGCATAAAAAACCAGTTCTGCTCAACGTCCGTGTGATGGTTGGATTCCACCAGGGAACCACCATGCTGCGCTACAAAAGATGCCACTGCGGCAACAATTCCAACGGCATCGGGGCAACAGATCACCAGGGAAAAGGTATCGCTGTCGTTACTGCGTTGCATAACCGAGGGTTCCTGATAGAAAGTTTTGGTATTCTACTCCAGCGCAGGTATGAGATGCCCGTAGCACGTAGTCCAAAGCCGGAAGTCCGCGTACCTTATGGCTCGCAAGATTTGGAGTCAACTTGTCGATCGCCAGGGGTACAAGTCACTACGATAGTCACCCGCCTGTTGCTATGCTGTATAACGACCCCAGATATAACAAATAGAACAAATAAATAGGCCAATCGCGAATGAAGAACTGCCTCCCGCTCATTTTCTTGCTCTTGTCACTGGCTGCACCCTCCTTTGCGCAATCGCCCTTTTATGCCGCACAACTCACCGACGATAACCTGCATAAACTGCCCGAGGGCGGCATGGATGCGATTGGTGGCCGCGACGACTGGTTTCTAACCAATGGGGAGTTATGCGCAGTCATCTCCGGCGCTGACCACCCTACCTACCTGTCCCAGCACGGCGCGTCGCTGGTAGATCTATGGCAGTGCGTCAAGGGCAATGACCAATGGAACTCCAGCCATACTCAATTCAATCTCCAAAAGGACCAGATTCCTGTCACCCGGGAAATCACCGCCGGGTTCGATGGGAAGCAGGCCTGGATCGAAACACTGGGCAGCCGGGAGGGATTGGATGCACGTATTCGCTACCGCCTTACAGCGGCAAGCCCAGGGCAGCTCGATATTGAAACAACCGTCACACGGTCTGGGCCAGGTGCAGGTTTTGGCATGTTTGGTTCACTGATACTACACCCGCGCGGCTCGCTCACCCCGTTTACACTGGATACGGAAACCGGGGAGTTCTCGCGGGGTCTTGACCAACTGGAGGTCGATATAGCGGACTTCGGTTCGATTCTGGCTTCGATGGCAGTAGCAGACCTGCAGGTCTTACTGGGCAGCCGCCATATCGATCCGTCCATCAGCTATGGCGTGCAGGCACATGGCGCTGTGCAACGCGATGCCAGCGGCAATGAGTCGCCACTGCATCTGTTCCAGCTCGGCGGCAGGGACTTCACCCTGCTCGGCGCCTTCACCTCGCCTTTTCCACAGTGGTGGTCACGCGCACCCGGACCGATCAGCTTTTTGGCCGGGCAGATGTTCAATCTGGACGAGCAGGAAAGTTTTGTCCTGCAACAATCGATTCTTGTGGGTTCAGGCGATGCTGCCTCGATCAGTGACCAGCTTTACACCGGCGCTGTCATGTCTGGCAAACTGGATACTGCAGAAGCAGGCATCGCGGTAAATGACGACACCGGCACGGCTCTGACTTTTGTGCGGCCTGCACCGGATGGCAGCTTCCGTTTTCGCCTTCCAGAGGGTGTGCAGCGCATCGCGCTCGAGATAGAAACGCCCTGGGGCAATACCAGTCAGCTTGCCGATGTTAGCCCAAACACTACTTTAGCCACTGGTGCTGGCACTGATCTTGGCACTATCGATACCGGTGCCGTAGCAACACTGCTATTACCGGCTGGCCAACCCATGAGCCTGGCGTTTCAGTCTGACCACTTTCGTCCTATCTTTGGGCACGCACTGGTCGGCGCTAGCGTGGGTGGTGAACGGGTGTTGTCTGGCCCGGAAAGTTATCGACTGACCTTGTCGGGTACTGAGCACGACCTGCGGCAAGTACAGCTGCCGCCCGGCACCTACGATATTATTGCCAGCCGCGGCCCCGAGTTTGGTGTAACCCGCACGCAACTTGTGCTGACAGCACAAGAAACCACAACACTTGATATAGAAGCGCCGCCCCGTGTGCTGGAGACCCCCGGACTGGTCAGCGCCGATCTGCACCTGCACAGTGGCTTGAGTTTCGATAGCAGCATATCGCCAGAGCAGCGTGTCATAGACTTCATCGCCCAGGGTGCAGAGGTGCTGGTCGCAACAGAGCACAATGTGACTTACGACATTGGCCCCACCGTGGCAGCCATGGGCCTGGCAGGCGATATTCTAACCATTCCAGGCGTGGAAATAACCGGAATGGTGCGCAGCCCCACGACGCCCATGACCATCGGCCACAGCAATGTATTTCCGGTGCCCGCCGACGAGAACGCCTTCATGGGCGGCACCCTACCCTTCGAGGGCCTTCGACTCGGGCAGGTCATCAGCGCTTACAAAGCCCGCTTCCCTGGTAGCATTTACCAGCTCAACCATCCCCGCGACCTGGGCTGGGACGACGACATTGCCTATTTCAATCACCTGTCCCAAAGCGAGAATGAGGGGTACGACCCGACCAAACCCCTGACCGAGATGCCCAACGCAGTACTGTTGCAACAACATCCAGGCACGCACTACCGCGACATCGACTTCGATGCCATGGAGCTGATGAATGCCTATACCCCGGAACTCTACAAATTACTGCGGGAAGATTGGTTCTCCCTGCTGCGACAGAATATGTACAAGGTCGCCACCGCCAACAGTGATTCCCACCAGAGCAGCCAGATTGTAGCTTACCCACGCAACATGCTGGTCGTACCGGACGATAGCATCGCGGCGCTGGACAGCACCGCCATCGCCGATGCTATTCGCAATGGCAAGCTGTACGGCACCACAGGGCCCATGCTGGAAATCGCGCTTGCGGGTGCTGGCCCCGGCGACACACTCGCCGGTAATGGTGGTGAATTGTCCATCACGGCGCGTTGCGCCGACTGGGTAAACGTGGACGAAGCGCGTATCTGGGTGAATGGGGAACTGCTGGCAACCCTGCCCATTAAGGCGGGTGTCGCCCTCACCAAAAACCTGTCGTTTGCGCAGGACAGTTTTGTCTTCGTGGAAGTGCAAGGCACGGCCTCGGACACATACCGCACCGTGGTGCCAGGTTATAGCCCCTTCGCCTTTGCCAACCCGGTATTCATTGATGTTGGTGGCAATGGCTGGCGCTACGGAGAATCAGCGTCGCCCTGACTGCGCACCTCTTACAGCGCACCTCTGACTCATACCCCTGACTGCGCACTCCTGACTGCGCACTCCTGAGCAGCGGCATTCCGCCCACTATTCTGCGCTTGCATTTCCGCTTTTTCGGAACTACTGTATATCTATACAGTATATTGGATAATCCCCCACACACATATCTGGCACTGGGCCGGTAATGGGGGGGGGATTCCACAGGAGCCAGAATTATGAACGATACGCTCGAACAGATTTGCAATCGCCGCGATACCTGGCGCGGCCACCAAGGCATGTTGAATAGTCGCCACGGCCACTACAAAAGCGCTTACGCGCCAGCCAATAGTGACTGCTACAGCTCTGGCGGCGGCCTTACCACCGGTTACAGCACCCTCAATAGTGAGCTGCAACAGGGTGGCTGGCCATTAGACAGCACCATCGAGTTCCTCAGCGATAGTACTGGCCTGGGCGCTATGGGCCTGTTTATGCCGGCTATGGAGCGTCTGAGTGAGCAAGGTCGCTGGCAGGTCTTCATCGCCCCGCCCTACATCCCCTATGCCCCTTTGCTGGCAGCCCGGGGCATCGATACGCAGCAGATTTTGCTGGTCCACCCGCAGAACCGGGAAGATCTTTTATGGGCCACAGAGCAGGCCTTGCGCAGCACCACATGCAGCGCCGTATTCAGCTGGCTGGGGGCACAGGAGTATCGTTACGGCGAGCTGCGCAAACTACAACTGGCCGCCGCCAGCGGCGAGACGCTGGCAGTACTGATGCGCCCCAGCCAGGCCGGCCACAACCACTCCCCCGCCAGTTTGCGCCTGCAGATGCGTGAGTACCGGGAAGTGCACATTCTCAAGCAACGTGGCGGTAATCAGGGTATCGATATTCCCCTGCCTCCCTGCGAAGACGTGCCAGACCAACCCCAATTGTGGGAACTGCCAGTATGGAACGAGCAGCCCAGGGGCGGCGCCATGGGAGCGCCGCAGCCGGGGGCTTGATTCCAGCCTGACCCGGACTGATTCCAAACTGAAAACATCCTGATTCAGCGCAACAAAACCTCACAATCTACAACCCCGGCGCCCGTGTTCGGGGCAAAGGCAGATATACTTTCCTGACGGTCATAGCCCTGTTCCCACGTCTCCGAAAAGAGAAGGAAAGTACTCATGCAGGATTTACCACACCACTATCGCGTCAACGCCAGCGCAGAACACGAGGGCAATATCATCCTGAAAGCCGATGACCTTCCGCGCGGTAGCAAAGGCCTCAAGGCTGGAGTGGAGCACTCTGGAGGTATCCGCCAGTGGCACCCTTGAGCGGGTGGAGCGGGAAACAAAATTCACACGCTTTACCGTAGCGGCCACCTTGAAGGTGCCCGAGGGCATCGAGCCGGACAAGGCCAGAAAGGTGATGGAAAAGTCCGAGGCTAACTGTGTGATCACCAACTCTTTGTCTGCCGAGACACATCTGGAAGCAGACGTAGTGGTCGATGGCTAGGACCAAGCATGAAGACTCCAGCCAAGGGCAGCTGCCAGTGCCGCAGCGTCATGCTCACAATAAACGCCGATCCCATATTCCACTATGCCTGTCACTGCCATAGCTGTAAGAAGCGCACCGGGAGCGGCTTCAGTATGGGCGTGGTAGTCACCACCGAGTCACTCACGGTGACGGGCGAACTCACGCCCTGGAGTCGTGTCTCGGAGGACGGCAACACCAATACCCGCTATAGCTGCGCAGCCTGCGGCAATATCATCTATGGCATAGGCGATACCAGCCCCGAACTTGCCAAAGTACAGTCGGGCCTACCGGAAGACACATCCGATGTAGAACCCGAGGTCCGCATGTGGGCCAGCCTCCAACAACCCTGGGTCACGTTGCCAGAGTTCGTCACCGGGTTCGAGACGCAGCCGGAGAACGCATTGGAGCTGTTACAGGCCGCGCTCGACTACCGGGCGCGCGCCTAAACAATGGACGAATGGCTGACCAACTACGGTGTCGCCCTGGGGTTGGCGGACTCATCCTGTTCATGATCTTTATCGTTTGGGATCTGGCCAAACGCAGTAACGCGGGTAAATTTGGCACCCTCATCCTCTATATTGGGCTGGCCATGGGTATCGTCGGCTTCCTGATCAAATTCGTCATCAGCTGCCTCATGGAAAGCGCCGGAGTTTAAACGCATGGAAAACCTGCAACTGGTCATGGGCGACATCACCTCGGCAAATGTGGATGCTATCGTCAATGCTGCAAACTCTGTAATGCTCGGCGGTGGCGGCGTGGACGGCGCTATTCACCTCGCTGCAGGGCCCGCACTGCTGCAGGCCTGCTATGGGGTACCTGAAATCGATGGCATCCGCTGCCCGGCCGGGGAAGCCCGAATGACAGTAGCAGGAGACTTGGCCGCGCAATACGTTATTCATACGGTTGGGCCGCGCTACCACATTGACCCACAGCCCGAGGTACTATTAGAGTCTGCCTACCGCAGCGTGCTGCATCTTGCACTGCAGCATAACTGTCACTCGATCGCCCTGCCGGCCATTTCCTGCGGCGTTTACGCTTACCCGCTACAAGAGGCTGCACATATTGCATTGGGCGTTTGTCGCGAGAGTGAATTCAAAAACCTGCAGATGACGTTCTACCTGTTTGGGCAAAACATTTTCGACGTGTTCAGCGCAGCCTGACAGGGCTATCAATCAAACGTAGCAGGCAACCACCCAAAGATTGAATCAACCTTTATCGCGCAACTCAACGCCGCAGCAAAGATTTGCCGCACATGAAAAAGGCCCTGTTTCTCTCGTCGGCTATTGCAGTGGTGCTCATTCGCCAACAAGGCTATGATCTTCAGCCCCATGCATAAGCGCGACTAAAAATTCTAACAAAAGGGCACAACAATGATCTGGCAAGTCGGCGCAGACCTATTCGTTGCAGCATGTATTCCCCTGGTGACTGCCTGGCTGTACCTGAGCGGACGTATAGAGATGCGTCATGTCTGGCTTGTGGTCTGGGGTTTTATGGTGGGCTCTACCTGGGAGTTCGCGTTCTACTTTCTCGGCGATAGTGTTCATGCCATGCATATCGAATGGCCGCTGCCTATCATCACCCTGCACTTGTCACATACGTTTTGGGATGCTGGCCTGTTTATCGTCGGCTACTGGCTATGCTTGAAGATCTTTAAAACCGCCGACTGCTGCACCCGATTCCGCTGGCCTGAACTAGGCATTATGTTGCTCTGGGGTGCGGGCCAGGAGTTTATCGTGGAGCTCATAGGCAACGGTGTTATCTGGGAATATCGCGTGCTCGACTGGAACCCCGTGTGGCTGACTATCGGCGAGCAGGGCTATACAGTATTACCCCAGCTGATTTGGGTGGCCGCACCCGTTGTTTACTACCTGGGTGTGCTGCGTATCAATCGCAGCAAACGCATCCCATCAGCCGCGCAGGAAACACCCTAATGAAAAAGACTACCCCGATTGCAGAAGGCATCTATTTTGGCGAAGGGCCACGATGGCATAACGACAGGCTCTGGTTCAGTGACTTCTACGCCCACGCGGTGAAATCTGTCAGTGAGTCTGGTGATCTGCGCATAGAGCTGGAACTGGAGGACCAACCTTCCGGGCTGGGCTGGCTGCCAGACGGTCGTCTGTTGCTGGTTGCCATGAAAGAGCGCGCGGTAAAACGGTTGGACCCTGAGGGTCTTGTCCTGCACGCCAATATTGAACACCTTACGGCGCATCTGTGTAACGACATGGTGGTGGATGCCAACGGCACTGCCTGGGTCGGAAATTTTGGCTTCGACCTGGACGCAGGCCTCAAAACCCGGGCCGCAGAAATACTGGCGGACCCCCCAAAGGCCAACCTCGTGCGCGTAGACGCCGATGGCTCAGCCTGCATCGCATCCCCCGACATGGCCTTCCCCAATGGCATGGTCGTCTCCCCCGACGGGACTACGCTGATCGTCGCCGAAACACTGGGCGGCAAACTCACCGCGTTTACCATCAACGACGACAACTCTCTGAGGAACCGCCGGGTCTGGGCGTCCGTTGAAGGTACTTGTCCGGACGGAATTTGCCTGAACGAAAACAACCAGGTGTGGTTCGCCAACGCCCTCGCCCCGGAAGTAGTACTCGTGGCCGAAGGGGGGGAGATCATCGAACGGGTAGAAACCACCCAGAATTGCTACGCGTGCATGCTAGGTGGTGAAGACGGCAAGACGCTGTTTGCAGTTACCGCCCAGGCTTCAGACCACAACACAGCCGGTGCCGCAGCTACTGGAAAAATAGAGAGCGTTCGCGTTGATGCTGCAAGGGCGGGTTGGCCCTAGGTCTCACACAGACTGCGCTACTGGCAGCATCAACACAGGAAAACCGAAATCACCAAATCACCGGGGCTTCAAGTGCTTCCAGAATCCCCGACGCTGACAAGCTAACCCCAAAATAAACTACTGCTAATGCACCGAACGACTGGCACCTGCCATAGGCCCATCAAGCTGCGGAAACAGGAAATCGAGCTCCAGACATTCCTGCGCAAGTAGCTCTGTTCCATCCATAGTGCTGGTGAAAAAATCCACGAACTGAGCCTGGGATACACCCGCTGTAGACAGCAAGTGCGACATCACCACCAGTTGCGGCGTGGCATCATCGACCACATCGAGAAATATCTTCAGGTTTGGGAAATCCATATTCATACGCCCTATCTCCGCAGCCAGCGGCAATATCGCCATCGGGCGCACCTCAAACTCTGTACTCAACAAAATGCTGGTTGGCTGCAAGAAAAGCCTGCTGTTCACAACGCCCTCCAGCGACTGCAGTGCATTCACATGCAGGCCTTCACATTCACTACACAGATGGTTTTCCACGTGGATATCCTGCAGCCAGTTTTCCAACAAAGGCCTGTCAGGTTGGACTAATTCACTCATTAGAATTTCACTACCATTGGCTGATTCAGCGAATCAAGTTATTGGGTGCAACGGGTTTCGAGAAAAATACAAAAGGAATAGCCAGCGGACCAAACAAGGCGCCCATCACAACCCAAAAAGAGACTTTTGCGCCTCTCTTTTTTGCCACCGCATAGCAAAGCACTATGCAGGCTAAAGCAAAAATAAGCAGGCCGATTGAAGCGGGCATGGTGGTTCTCCTTCGTTCTGGCAGGGACGCCGTAAACATCCTGCGCTGTACTAATTGCTCAAAGTACAAACTAAGCCGGCGGCGACAGGGTCAGTGCAGCACCGACACCCAGTATTACCATCTGCGTACCCATTACCGCAAGAATGAGCCCCATCAGGCGGGTAACAATCGCCATTCCATTGGTGCCAATGGCCGACAGTATGCGCCCACTGAAAATAAAGCAGAGGTAGGTAATCAAGCACAGCACAAAAAATACTGCGATCGTAATACCGATGCCAGTCAGGTCACCCGTTGCTGAGTAGTTCATTGCTGTTGCGATGGTGCCAGGGCCCGCAAGCAATGGAACAGCCAGTGGCGACACCGCTATATCCGAGTCACCGGAGGGTTCTGCCGAGTGCAGGGCAGATCCGCTGCCATTGAGCATGTGGTACCCAACAATAAACACGATGATACCGCCGGCAATACGCAGCGCTGGCAAGGTAATACCAAAAAGATGGAAAATCGATTTACCCAAAATCGAAAACGCGCAAATAATGCCAAAGGTGATAAGCAGCGCCCTGGCAGCCACAATACGTTGCTCCCGCTTGCTCCTGTCACCTGCCAGTGCAGTGAAAGCGGCAGTATTGGCAATTGGATTCATGATGGCAAAAAACGCCATGAATACGGTCACTATTTGTGTTGTCAGATCAGTCATGGGCGGGCCTTAGGCGATACAGTGCTGAATTGGTATACGAGGATACGACAACCTTATTCTGATTATACAGCTCCACAAAATATTCAAGTATTCCCAGGCTGGGCTTTGACTCGGACAGGCGCGTACTCTTACAGGTTGATCGCACCTTCAGAATATCCCCCGCATACGCTGGATTATGGTTAATCACATCTGTAGAGCCCAGCGAACTCACCGTTGCCAGGGGCTCATCCAACGAGAAAAACAGGATGTTGGATATACCGTACAAATGCGTGCTGCATGCTACCAGCCCTTTGAAGAAGGATTGCTCGGCGGCCTGCTTATCAATATGAAAAGGCTGCGGATCCCACTTTTTCGCAACACGAATAATATCGGCTTCAGTGAGAGGGTATTCACCTGGGTAATACACCACCTCTGCCTCGGTGTGATCCTCAAAGTATTTCATGGTCGTTACCCGGCTCCTTTTGAATAACTCCGGTTGCGCCTGGACGATGGCTGGGGCTAACAGGCTAACGACCTGACATGCCGCCGCAGATGGGGTCCCCGCATCTTTACTCTGCAGCACCTCAGGTGAGTGTACAGGGGAAATCCGTAACTGGCATCGCGACTGCACTTGCTCGAAAAATCGACACATCTACGCGCTCACATTGGACAATTGCAGCATCCTCAACAATACTGTATGTATGTACAGTACTAGTGTTACTATTGGGGAACTGCCCTCCCCCTTAATCCTTGCCCGGCTGATGTTCGCCCGGACAATGCTCACATGGCTGATGCCCACACGGCCGCTCTCTTACAATAGCAAGAGGGTAATCGGGTGAGCTTGTGGTTATGTCTGCGATTTGAGCAGCTGCCCTTACAGAGCCTGAGCCGTGACGAAGAACGTCCGGTGGTGGTGATCAGCGCCCAGCGCGTGCTGCGGGCTAATGACTGTGCCGCCGCCCTGGGCATTCTTGAAGGTATGGGCACCGCCACAGTGCGCGCCCTGGCCGCAGACGAGCCTGTACAACTGCTGGAGCGTGACAAGGCAGCAGAGCAGCGCTGCCTGCAACAGCTGTGCTGTTGGGCGTACAGTATCACTCCAGCCCTGCATACCTGGCGCACAGATTGCCTGCTGCTGGAGGTGGGCAGCTGCCTGAGCCTGTTCCAGGGGCTGGATCGATTGCTGGCCAATGTGGCGACAGGTATCGGTAGCAGGGGCTACCGTGCCAGTCAGGGCCTGGCACCCACCCCAAGGGCCGCCTGGCTAATGTCTTTTGCCGATGGCGCTAACGCCATGGCAGCCGATCAGCGGCTGGAGGAACGCCTCGCTCCCCTGCCCCTGAGCCTACTGGAAGACTTCAACACCACGGTGCATTCCCTGCGTCGTGCCGGAATGCACACACTGGGCGATGTTCTCGCTCTACCGTCCTCCGCCCTGGCACGGCGCTGCGGCCGGGAGTTCAGCCATTTCCTGCAACAGGTACTGGGCCAGCATGAGGATTTACACAACCACTACCAGCCCCCCGCCGAGTTTAGCGATGAATACTGGTTTGGCTACGAGGTAAAAACCAACGCGGAGTTAATGCCCGCCATACAACAACTGCTGCAGTCTCTGTGTCACTTCCTGCGCAATACACAGCTATACACCAGTGAGATAACCTGGCGCCTTATTGGCATCGACAGCAAGCTACGTGATATCGATGTGCGCAGCACCAGCAGCCACAGTGACTGGCGCAGCTGGTACCAGCTCACGCGCATCCACCTTGAGCAAATACAGCTCGATACGGGCGCAGAGGGGCTGACCCTTAAATGCACGCAGCTGCGCACAGGTGAGTTGAACAACATCGACCTGTTCAGCCCCATGGGCCAGCGCGAACCGTTAGCGGCGCTGCTGGACAGATTGCAAAGTCGTCTGGGGCGCCAGGCAATACAAAAAATTGGCTGTCGCGACGAACACCTGCCAGAACTGGCAACACTGGTCAGCAACGATCACCCCGGAGACGAAGACAGCAGTGAAGACCACTGTGCCCAAAGACCCTTCTGGCTTATGCCACAACCCCAGCGCCTGCGCCATCATGGCAAGCGATTATACTGGAATGGGCCGATGGAGCTGGTCTACGGACCGGAGCGTATCGAAGACAACTGGTGGCGAGAGCCCGTAAGCCGCGATTACTACATTGCTGAAACAAGTAGTGGTGGCCAGCACTATTGGATATTCCGCGATCGCCTCGCCGGACAGTGGTATATACAGGGAGTGTTTGCCTGAACAGGTGCAGATAATTATCCAACGGCGCTAGAACGGAAAGTCTTAAGGAACCCTTTGGACACCCAGGTGCAATGCAATCAATCTCAAACTAAGCCCCGGATAAGCTTTGCAACAATGACAAGGCCTGCCCTGCCTTGTCCGCTGGCACAAACACGTGGTCATGGTGAAAGGCAGCAACGACGTTCGCGCTGATGTCTGCTTCGGCCAGGGTAGCGGCAATAGCCGCAGTGAGCCCCACCGCCTCAAGACTGGAGTGCACACTCAACGTAATGCACCGCATCGCACAGGATGCTGATAAACCCGCGGCGCGAGCGGTATCCATGGGCAATATCACGCTTAGCCCTTCCGCCTCATTGAACATCGCCAACGGCGCCAGCTGGGCAAGATCAAGTGCATCCGAATGGGGGATAGAACAAAATACAAAGTCGACGGGCAACAATTGCGGTTCAAGTTTTAACAACAGTGCTTGAAGGTCACTCTCACCGTGCTTAACAGAGGTCATAAGGCATCACTGGAATAAGACTCAATAAAGTTTCTTTCATGGGCTGGCCCGTACTACATTTCCACCCGCTTATTAGTAATCACACGCGGCTACATTCGCTTTATCGCTCGTATTGAAGATTACGACACAACTGCTTGGCCTGAAGCATCGGCCAATTGTAGTACAACGGTACCAAGCCTGCCGCATTGCAGGAAACTCACATCGGATTACAACAGGAAAAGAGAGAAGTGCACGCTAACGGCTGTACTGGGTTGGCTTTTCAATTTCATAGATAGCTTCAGCCACTTGCTCCAGTCGGCTTTCGAGAATCGCCTGCGCATCATACAAACCCCTGTTATAAAAGTAGGGGCCAATCTCTTCGCCAAAAAAGTCCAGCAGAAACCCTGCATCAAACTGGCCAATGTCCTGTTCCAGCTCTTCCCGAAAGTACATCTGAACCTTACGGCAGATGGCCTCACGCTCTTCTGGAGTAAATTTTATTTCTGCCATGGGGCCTCCTTGCCAGAAAAATCACTGGCATGTTCTACATTCAATTAGCTAAAAGAGTTGGGACTTGCGTCCGCCATAGGCACGCACTGCCGCGAGCCACTTA
The DNA here is from genome assembly GCA_047609575.1 of Bacteroidia bacterium. Lineage (GTDB taxonomy): Bacteria > Pseudomonadota > Gammaproteobacteria > Pseudomonadales > Halieaceae > Marimicrobium. The sequence goes on from JBLFXU010000020.1 coordinate 17,463, forward strand.
CTTATTCGGGTCTACAAAATGCCGGTGTCTTTGTCGTCGAGACTTTTCTGGTTCTTCTCGCGCCAGTAGTTTTCTACCCCCTCGGGACCATGATTGTCAGCCCACTTGGTCAGCGTCTGGCGCTCGCTCTTTAACTGATAGTGCGGCACAGCATACCCGCAGGAGGTCTGCACCATATCCAGCGTTACGACAAAAACCTGCCGCGCGCCCGTGTACTGCGGAAACATTCCAGAGACGGCATCCCAGGCATCATCACGAGGATGTACAGTCTTGGCCTTGCCGTAAAGACGAAGAATCAACGGCTGTTTGTCAAAAG
>JBLFXU010000021.1:0-17741 GCA_047609575.1 Bacteroidia bacterium
ATCTGCACCGTGAAGGAAACGGCAGATGAGCAATATCAAGGTGATTCAGTGGTTCACTGGGTAAGACGACATCATTGGCACCTGTTCCGCGGGTACGCGTGCCATCAATGCCATTCCCCATGTGGTGCAGGCAAAGTCCGGTGTGCTGTCACCACTGAATCTGCCTTTGGCCCATCGTATTGATCTTGGAAGTTAATCTAGGAAGCTGAGAAATCGCCATGGAGTTAAGTGATCGTCAAACGGCCATCGTCACAATCGTCTATCTGTCGGCTCTGCTGCCTTCAGCGTTGATCGTGCTGGGCTATCTATTGGGCCGAGTACCGCGCTGGATTTTTATACTGTCTGGTGCCGGAGTTATAGCCTGTGCGTTGGGCTGGGAAGTGTGGCTCACCTATGGACTGGTTGATGGACTGAGCGTAGTGGAGCGCAGGCCTGATGTTATGAATGCGGCCATACCCCTGCATATAAACTGGCTGCTCAACTCTCTGGCAGATGGCGTCAGTATTGGTCTGGGGGGCGTGTTGCTGGTGTGGCTGGTCTATGGCCGTTCCACGGCAGCATTCACGCAGTGGCGCTGGGGTGCATTTTTTGTCTTGCTGACCTGGTTTATAGGCCAGAACCTATGGGTAGAACTGACAATTTACCAGGCGCAACTGGCAGAAGGTTATCAGCTGTCCTGGGCGCCGCTAATTCCCACGGGGCCTTGGTACAACCCCGTGCTATTTGTCATCGATGGGCGCACTGTTCAGCTACAGACACAGCTGCCTTGGCTACTAATGACACCTCTTTACTATTTCATGCTGCTGACAATCTATCGCAGATACGCCGATACTGCATGAAAGCCCTTTTACAGGTCGGGCTTTACCAGTCCTGGCGCAGCCCTTCCTGCAATCATCGGCAGGTCTAGATAAGTTTTCACACCTGGACCAGCGGCGCAGACGTAAGGGATTGCGCTGATGCAGTGATTTGCAGTGGCGACAATACCCGGGTTTCGTAGTAATCCAGCGGCAATGGATTGGGGGTGCCAACCATGGAATGTGACGTGTGAATTGGGATCACCATCCACCGATACCTCAAAGCGTTCACCCTCTGTGCCGAAGTTCCAGGCAGGTTCGAGGTTTTCTTCTCCCATAAACCAGTTCACGCGTACGGTGATCACCGGTGTGCCACGCACCGTGTACTGCCAGGTGAACCGTTGCGCTGCCACAAGGCCGGGTTCAATGACGCCTATGGGGGAATCTATCGGCGCGGTGGCTACCGCCATTTCGTGACTGACGACAGGCTGTGCGTCTATATCGAAGCCCAGCTCTATAGCGACCATATCCATAGATTGCATAAACCCGCTACCCAGCAAGTTGGCCATGGGACTGGCCTTCGCCTCCTCCGGGGTTTTGCCGAACAGCATGATGTCACTGATAACCGCCGGAGCACCATAGGTGCGAATGTCAGAAAACTCTTCTGCCTGCACATGGGTGATGGCACTGGACAAGGCCGAGACCATCAAGGGGAAGCGCTCGGTGATGCCACCCGGGTGAATGCCGGAACCGTGCAGCGTGCTATTACCGGTTGCGCAGGCCGCCTCCAGCGCGCTGACATCGCGGTCGCCTGGATAGAACCAGCCCAGCGGTGTCACAACGTTCTTGCCTGACGCGAGCATGCGAGCGACCAGTGCGGGATCTGGCATGATGGGGCTGTACATGATGCAGTCTGCGTCCATGTCTAGCAGTGCCTGTTCATCCTGTGTGGCCTGCACTCCTATGGGTCGTTCAGTGCCGCAAAGCTCGCCCACATCCATGCCGGCCTTGTCAGCGCTGTGTACCCAGCAGCCCACCAGTTCCAGTTGCGGGTGGGCGATTACCCCTTCGATGGCAGCGCGACCTACGCCCCCCGTAGCCCATTGAATTACCTTGATGTTCATTACAGATGAGTCTCCTTACTGTGAGTCGAAAGCCTGTGGCAACTGTTGCCACGCTTCGGGCAGGTGTGTGCGCCAGTCGGGCTTGCGCGGTGGCATGTTAAAGCCCTCGGGCGGCTGCCATTGCATGGCTTTCATGGTTTCGCCGACGTAGGTCATGTTCAGATAGTCGTGGCTATAGCAGAATCGGCCGTCGCATGCGTAGTACAAAATCGATATCCCAGGAACAATCCACTGGCCACCCTCAGGCTTCTCGCCCAATACCTGGTCCCAGTGGCTGACCAGCCGATGTCCGTCACTCATGGTCCAGCGCTCGGGGGTAGACCAGCCGTGGCCGGTTAACCCTGCCATAGAGTCGACGAAAAACCCACGTATGGTTTCACGGCTTTCTTGCCTGCCCCATGCGGGGTCAATGTAGACCGCATCCTCGGTAAAGAAATCGGCCATCTGGTCCCAGCCACATTCTCCTAGGTCGACCTTGTCGCGCATTGCAACAAAGGCGTGATAGGTCTCCAGGGCTTCGCGTTCTATCTGCTGCTTGTTAGTCACGTTGGGTTCCTGTTTTGGATTAGGGTGAAAACATAGTTTAAGAACGTTGAACTGTCGACGAGAGATTCATCGGTTACGTGGTCTATACTTCCGTTGGTTCATTTTCTTGCCCGTAAGGGTGTTCAACGGATATTCACAGGAGCGCGTGACATGATTGATCTGCATTACTGGCCAACGCCCAACGGCAAGAAGCTCACTATTCAGCTAGAAGAGAGTGGGGTCGAGTACCGCGTTGTGCTGTGCGAGATTGGTCGTGGGGGCCAGTTTGATGATGAGTTCCTGAGCATCAGCCCAAATAATCGTATGCCGGCAATTGTCGATAACGAACCAGATGGCGGCGGCGCGCCTCTGTCTGTTTTTGAGTCAGGTGCTTGCATGATGTATCTGGCGGAGAAAAGCGGTCAGTTTGGCGGTGGTAGCACCCGGGAGAAGTGGGAGGTGTATCAGTGGCTCATGTGGCAGATGGCGAACCAGGGTCCAAAGTTTGGTGAGCGCGGGCATTTTACTCGGCTCAAGGACGCTCAGGGTGACCAGTCCTATGCCAAGCGTCGCTTCGATGACGAACTGCACCGACTCTATGGCGTCATGAATAACCGCCTCTATGATCGTCGTTATCTTGCTGGCGATCACTACAGCATTGCAGATATGGCCTGCTATCCCTGGGTAGAGGGCTGGGAGAAGCATGGCATCGACCTGGGTGAGTTCAAGTATTTTGGCCGCTGGTTTAAAGAGCTGAGTGAGCGGCCAGCATTGCAGCGCGGCATGTCTGTTGGTGACGACATGTCGCAGGACTATTCAAGCCTGTCTGATGATGAGCTGAAGCAGGTTGTGTCCATGCTCTACAATCAACGCGCAAGACCAGCGCCGGAAACCGGCGGCATACTTGACTGAAAGACTTATTCGCCGTCGCGCGCAGCCTTAAGTGTATCCAGTGAGTACATGCCTCCTCGGGGCTGAACGAACAGGCCTTCAGCAGTGGCAGTGAGGATATCGCCGGCGAACATTTCTCCCCAGAGGATATTCTTGCGGCCCTCAATCTTTTCTACCTTTGCGACCAGCTTAAGCTCGGTGTTGAGTGGGGTGCGTTTGAGATAATTCACATGCAGATAGCCGGTCATACCGGGTTGGCCCGTTAGTAGCTGCGCCATACCCAGAAACTGGTCGAAGATTGCAGCGACAAAACCACCGTGCACACTGCCAGGAGGGCCTTCATAGGCCCAGCCACAGCGGCAAGTGCCGCGCGCAATATCACCGTCGAACCAATGGTTTATCGGAGGTGCCAGGGGGTTGCTCCAGCCTGCCATCGGGTTTAGCTCGTGGCTGACCTGGCCGAAGCTGCCGTGATCGCCGCTATCAGCCCAGTCTTTGCGCCCGTAAATGCGCGGTGATTCACTGAAGTCAGCGGCGGTGGTTTCCAGCTTATCCGCAATGTCGTGCATCTTGTCGGTGCCTGGGCAACTGGTAACAAGCACTTCTGTGAGTTGCTTGATCGCCTCGGCAACCCGCCGTTTTGCCACCCATTCATCATTAAATGGGGGGGTGATTTCTTCCGACGCAAATGGATTGTCCGTGCTCATTGGCTTGTTTGCTGCCTTTTGGCTCAAAGCCGGTAATCTTACCCGATTTTGGCGGCGTTTAGCGCGGTCATCTGTTAACCCGGTCTTCCATTTATGCGGTCTTCTGTTTATACGATCTTCTATTCATGCGATCTTCTATGTGATCTCGCCAGCCAATGGATGCGTATGTAGGGGTCCAGGACTTTATCTATGGAAAATACAGTGACTCTCGACGAGACAATTGACGTGTCCAGACCCGTGGCAGAGGCTTTTGATTATGTGGCCGAGTTTGCCAATATTCAGGAATGGGACCCGGCAGTAGCCCATGCCAGTAAGCTCACGGATGGCCCCGTAGGTGTGGGGACAGAGTTTGAAGTGGTGATGTCCGCAGGCTTCGCTTTGCGCTATACCGTGGTGGAGCTTGAGCAAAATGAGCGCTTGCTGATGAGCGTCACATCGCGGTTTTTCGATGCACGCGAGGAAATTCTTTTCCAGGGTAATGGGCGCCAATGCACGATTCGCTACATTGCTCAGTTCGAGTTCCGTCAGCCTATCTCTGCGGTTGCCAGCATTTGGCCACAGGGAATGGACAAAGTAGGCAAAAGTGCCGTTCAGGGACTGCAATCTGCGCTGAATGACGAGCCGGAGGCGCCCGTTATGTCGAGGGCTACGGTGTTGGCTGACAAGTTAGTACTACCTGGTATTTGGAAATTTACCAGACTTGGCTATTCCACCGCTCGCAAACAATTTCATCCTATGTCGGCGTCCCTGCGCGGTAAGCATGTGATGGTCAGTGGTGCGACTTCGGGGCTTGGTCTTGCGGCGGCTACCGCGCTGGCAGGGCTAGGTGCGAGGCTAACGCTAGTAGCCCGCAGCTCCACGCGGGCGGAAGCAGCGGCACAGACGATTGTCGATGCAACCGGAAACGACGATGTCTATATCGCGCTGTGTGATATGAGCCTGATGGCCGACGTGCATTCGCTCTGCGACAGGTTGCTCGACGAGGGCGAGCCCATTGATGTGCTAGTCAATAATGCGGGCGCGCTATTCAATCCCCGGCAGGAAACGGTAGAAGGGTTGGAGCAGAGCTTCGCGCTGCTGTTGTTAGGGCCCTATATCATGACGGAACGACTGGCGCCTTTACTGGCACGGTCGGGCGGCGGTCGTATTGTTAATGTGCTTTCGGGGGGGATGTATTCCCAGAAAATTCATGTCGATGATCTGCAGAGTGAGCGCGGCGAATACTCCGGTGCTGCCGCCTACGCTCGTGCGAAACGCGGATTGATGATTCTTACGCAGGAATGGGCCCAGCGTTGGCAGGCGCAGGGCGTAGTAGTTAATGCCATGCACCCGGGTTGGGCGGATACCCCTGGTGTGGTGGATTCATTGCCTGATTTTTATCGTCTTACCCGTCGCTGGTTGCGTACGCCGCAGCAAGGTGCCGACACGATTGTCTGGCTCGCGGCAGCAAAGGAAGCGGCCAAGGTCAGTGGCCAGTTCTGGCTGGACAGGGAGCAACATCCCAGTCATATGCTTTCTCGGACTCGTGAGACAGCGGTAGATAAAGAGCAATTACTGGAGCTACTGCGCGGATATATGGACAGCACCCTATCTGCAGCTGCTGCAGCCTAAAGCGCCTCTAGCCTGGCAGGGGGCGCTAGAACCGCCCCCTGTTCTTCGTACAGCAACTCGGGGTTTTCATCAGGGCGTGTCATGTGCGCAGGGTAGATGAGCCGACCTTATTGGCCGGCTCTGTGTGGACTGCCTTGTGCATTGGTACTACCGGTCTTTAGCGGATATGTCGCAGCAGGAAAGAGGTAAGGTTTTCGCCGGATGGGTCTTCAACTCCGTAAACCGGGTCATCGACGTAAGTCACGTTGTGCAAGCCGACCTCATTAGCGCGGTCTCGTACCGCCAGTGCGTGTAGACCGTGGTGCAGGAACGCGTTGAGCAAATCGCTCAAACCCACATCGAAGTTGTTTACAAAAATTGGCGCATCCGAAGCATCCATCAGACCTAGCATATTGACGTTGGCGCGATACGCCACGTTTTCGTCAGAGGCTATGTCTGCAATGCTTCCTACCCCCAGGAATGTGAGTAGGTAATTACTGGCGCCCACGGCAGCCGCAACAGTAGGAATATCAGTACCGCCTAGCAGCTCACTGAAGGGTTCGGTAATGGGCAGTAAAATATTTTCCCACAGCAGCAGATCATAGGTGGATTGGGTAGCGATGGCGCCAACAGCTTTGATCCGTGAGGATTCGCGCAGTACAGGATCTGCATTGCCGGAGTCCGCCAACTCATCGTGCGTTCCCATCCACAGACTTGCACCGGCTCCGGCGGAGGCGCCGTACATGGCGACGTTTTCAGGATCCAGATTCAAGCTTTGGAAATGGTAGCGCATAAACTGCAGTGCTCTTGCGGCATCCGTTAATGATGGCAGCACGCCGCCTTGAGCGATGGCAGATTGCGTGCCTTCCTCTTCTGAGGGTACCTTCAATAGCGTGTAGTTGATGGTGGCATAGGCCACGCATGACTGCAGGAACTCGTGAATGCCAGCGCTGTTCTGCGTGTGTGTGCCACTCTTGTCGCCCCCGGTGAAGCCGCCACCGTGTACATAGATCACTAGCGGTGTGGGTTCATCGCAATCGGGCAGATAGATGTCCAGCACATTTCGTTCGGCATCGCCGTAGCGAACATCCTGCGCGAAATTGGCTGCTACGTTCATAAGCTCAATGGGTGCATCAGTGAACGCCAGTGTTAGTGTCGGTCGCATGTTGTTATTGTTGTTGCCGTCAGAGCAGGCGGTGATGAGCGCCAGCAATAGGGGCAGCAGCACTACTTTTTTCAGATTCTTCATAGTGATTCTCTGTCGTATTGCAATGTTATAGGTGGACATGCTAATCCTAGCACAGCGAGGAATTTAACCGATCTTGTCGCGTATGAAAATATGTACTGGGTAGTGCTTCGCACCACCTGCCTCCCTCCCTGACTGGGGTTCTGCGTCAATCACAGGGCCTATTTTCGTACCAGAGCACACCGGCGCCCTGGAGAAAAATACCTTCATTCTCTTCTGAGGTGAGCAAGTCTGTGTCGCCATCTGCATCGAGGTCAGTAGCGATAATATTATCGTACTTCATGATCCATCGATAACTGGTCAGTGGCAGTGCATGCCATGGTTGAGTGTAGTCAGAAGAGAAGTTTTTGGGAGCAACTGCCAGGAAAATGCCAAACCCCGAGCCACTGGTTGTAATGACAATGCTGGCGGGAGTGTCCGCAACAGAGCCTGCATCGACGCCGGTACTGAACTGGGCACAGGCAATACTCTTCACTGCAAAATTGTCCGGTTGGTAGAACTTGCTCGGGAGATTTTCAGCCAGTTCTATGTCGTGAGATGGCCAGGCGCGTTTGCGGATTGTTCTGCCGCCGCTACCCTCAAACCACCGCGCAACAACCGGATATTCTTTACGACTGGTAGTCGCGACGATGTCCTGAATGCCATCGGCGTTGATGTCACACAGGGCCAGGTCGCTGGCAGTGCCTATCCAGTGACTCGTCCAATCATTGCCAGCACCTTCGATCAGCGGATTTTCCAGCCAGACAATATTGCGCGCCCCGGAATAGAGAATATCCAGGTCTTTGTCAGCATCCATGTCCACAAGCGCAATGGACTTGCCCTTGTGCACATCGGCCAGCCGCTGTCTTTTCCAGGCATCAGGTTTGTCTATTTTTTCCGGGGGTGGGGACGTATAGAGAAAGACGCCACCGCGAGTCGTAATTTCGTCTGGGTCTTGCGGGTTTTCGAACAGATCGCGAGATAGCGCAACGATGTCTGCACCGTATTGGTTGTCGAGCTGGGCTCCGCGTACTTTCATGAATCGTGCGGTCGGTTGATCAATATGAATCACACTGGCTTGCCAGGCGTTGCTGATTATTTGGTCAAGGTTTTCACCGCTAGCGCGATGTAACCTGACGCGGCGATTACTGTCGGCGCCTTCACCTTCAGTGGCCGACAGGATGCTGTCGACTTTGCCGTCCCCGTCCATGTCGATAAAGGCGGCGTCTTCAATGGCGCTGACATTCGACCCGGTACCGACGTCGATACTCTGCCAGTTGGCTGGCCTGGTACTAATTGCTGCGCCTGGGTGGAGGTAGAGCTTTAGTTCGGCGCTTTCTTCCCAGCCGCTTACTACATCCAGGTAACCGTCGTTGTTGATGTCGCCAAGGTGTACGCCGTCGGCGCCTGAACCCGTGTTGTCGATGACATGCCGTTCGAAGCAATATTGCCCCTGCAAGCCAGCCAATTCAGAGAGTGGCGAAGAGGGCTCACCGGTGCAGCCGGTAAGCACAAGATTTAGTAAAACGGTGCTGTAGACACTGGCTTTCATTGGCTGCACGATTAGACACTCTGTGCGTTAGTGTAAGAGCCAGCCGCCCAAATGCCAATTGTGGGCTTGCCGTGTCGCTGCGGGCGAAAGGCGTTAAACTGCCCAATATGCCGCGATCATAGGACTGGTCGCGATTCAAATACACGACTCAATTAGACAATAGAGGACGACGATCCATGAAAATTACCGGTGGTTGTTACTGTGGCAATGTTCGTTACGAGGCTGAAGGCGAGCCCCTGATGCGCGGGCTCTGCCTTTGCAGAGAGTGCCAGTATATTTCCGGTGGAGGCGCCAACGTTGCGCTGGCCATGCCCGCCAGCGGCTTCCGTTACATCAAAGGGGAGCCTAAATCATTCGCACGTAGTGATCTGGAAAGCCCGGTTAAGCGTGAGTTCTGCCCGGACTGCGGCACATCGTTGGCCAGCCTGCCGCCCACCCTGGCTGATATGGTAATACTGAAGGTCGGAACCCTGGATGATCCCTCGGTATTCGGTGCGCCGGATTTAGCGTTCTTCGCCGTCGACCGACAGTCTTTCCACTACCTGCCAGAAGATTTACCAACATACGACCATTTCCCAGGGTAGGGGGTAAACAGCGTGTCCTACAACCTCACCCAGGAGTGGCCGCAGGCGGGTGTTGCTGTGCTCACATTCACTGACCGTGCGCGAACCAATCAGCTCTGTTGGGGCGCTATTGATGAAATGGCGCAGCGTGTAGCTGACTGTCGTGGGTCCGGTGCGCGCGTGGTCATTCTTGCATCGGGGCTGACCGGTCACTGGCTGCAGCATGCCTGGCTGCGTGATCTAATTGATGGACTGGAGGGTCGGGAGCAAACTGGCACCGGCGCTGGCTGGTTTGACCTGCAAAACGAACTGGCGCACGAGGACATCGTTTCAATTGCAGCCATCTCAGGTGATGCTTCTGGCGGTGGTGCTGAAATGGCCTGGGCCTGTGATTTACGTATCGCAGAACGACAGGCACGCTTTGCCCAGCCGGAGGTGAATATGGGCCTGACTACCGGTGTTGGGGGTTGCAGTCGTTTGGCGCGGCTTGCCGGTCGAGCTACCGCGGCAGAGATGGTGCTCACCGGTGGCAGCATATCGGCCCAACGTCTTTATCAACTGGGTGCGATCGGTTCTCTGGTAGAGGAGGGCGAGAGCCTGGTTGCGGCCCTTGATATGGCCAGCTCGCTGGCGCTCAAGTCGCCAGCAGCTATTGCCGGCCTGAAGCGAATTCTAGCCTTGGGCGAAGAAGCGCCATTGGCGGAATCCCTGCGCTACGAGCAGGAAGTATTCCAGTCAGTGGTTATCAAGGCCGGTGCCTTGAAAGGCATGCAGGACGTTCAATCCGCTTACGATACGGGCGAGAGCATCGCCGGTGTGCACGGTTATCCAGACCGCGACACCGGCTGATACAACTTAGTCGTCGCGCTTGTCGAAGCGGATGTGTACGCTTTTCATTCCGCGCAGAACGATGTTGGGCCAATACGTCAGGGCGCTCTTTTCTTCGATCAGTTCGATATTGTCCAGACGCGATAAAAGCCCGGCGAAGGCCACGTTCATCTCTTTGCGAGCCAGCATAGCGCCTGGGCAGAAGTGAATGCCCTGGCCGAAGGCGATGTGATCGCCCGCATTTGCGCGCTCTACATCCAGACCGTTAGGGTGCGTGAATAGCTCTCGGTCGCGATTTGCCGCGTGATATCGCAGCATCAGCAAGGAGTCCCTGGGAATCTTAACGCCCTCTATCGCGCTGTCTTGTTTGACGACACGCCACAAAACGGCGCTGGGTTATTCCATGCGCAGTATCTCTTAAACAGCGTTGGGAATTTGCTCCGGGTGTCGTTGCAATTCCTGCAGTTGTTCGGGATTTTGCAACAGGCTAACTAATCCGCCGGTAATGGCAGAGGTGGTTGTTTCGTTACCAGCTACCATCAACTGCTGCAGAATACTTTGCAGTTCTTCCATGTTCAGTGGACGTAACTCTCCATTGTCCAGGTCTGCAATCTGCTTTTTGACCAGATCAGAGATGATATCGTCCTTGGGCGAGTCTCTGCGCTCGTCACACATGGCCGCAAAATAGAATTGAAACGCGACGATGTTGCGAGCATCTTCGAGTTGTTCTTCGGGAGATGCCATCTGGCTTAAACGCCGGGCGAAGGAGTCTGACCAGAGTTTGAAGTCCTTCATGTCTTTGCGCGGTACGCCGAGCTGGTCGGCAACCACATAAACGGGCAGTGGCGTGGTGAATTCACTGACAAAATCTCATTCGCCTCGCTCTATAGTGAAAAGCTTGTTTTCACCCAGACGTCGAACGGGGGTGTCTTTGGGTCTGTCCGCGCCATTGGGCCTGAAGCGATAAGTGATGTTCGGGTGAAAGCCCGCCCAGGGTGCAAAGTTTGGAAACACCGAGTAGAGGGTTGAGTCCATGCGCTCAGAGCAGGTAGCAAAACTTGCCAGCTCCTGGTCATGGTTTTTGCTGAATTCTTCCGAGTTCAGCTGGGCACTGTACTCGCGGGCTGTGAGCCCTTCAGGCACAGCGGCGTGATTGGGTCGGGCGAACATCGCGGAGACGCCGAGCATGGTGGCTACAACATCCTGATCGGGCACATCCTTAAGGTGCAGACCGGGTACGCCTAATGCCGTTATAGTGGGGCTAATGTGGTCACCCCAGACGTCGTATTGTGAGTCTGCATCTTCGGTCTAGGGCAGAATTTGCGGATGAGTCGCCACCGCGTGGTAAGAGTCGATGAAGACTTCCCAGCCCACCTTCCAGTTGCAGGGAATCACTTTCTCAACGTGTATTTTTTTGTAGGCCCTTTCGGGGTGCCAGCGCTCGAAGTGCTGCGGCAGTGCACCCAGGTTGTCGTGTAGTGGCGGCGCCTTGGTATCCATATTGATAAATACCCAGCCACCCCAAGTACCCACCTGCGCCTCGGGTAAGCCGAAGCTCTGCTGCTCGATATGCGGGACATCCCTGCGGCAGGGCGCGCCTTTGAACTCGCCGCTCAGTTCCCAGGTAAAGGCATGATAGGGACAGCGGAAGTTCTTGTAGTTGCCGTTGTTGTCGACCAGTTGTCTCCCGCGATGCAGGCAGGCATTGCGAAAGGCCTTTAGCTCGCCTGAGTCTGTTCGCGTCACAATGATCGAGAAACGGGTTATGTCGTAGACATGGGTATCACCTGCTCCGGTGACCTCCGTTTCACGGCATACAGCCTGCCAGGTGCAGGTCCGCATATGGGCGACTTTGAGATCGTGGAAATCCGCGACAGATAACGCGGGCATCAAGGTTGTCCGATCCCAGGTAGGGGTTGGTATTTTCCCGCAGGGAGTCCGGCACCGGGTTGCTCTCCAGGTCCAGTAAATCCTGATAAGACGGGCCAGGGGAGCGGGCTTGTTGTTCCTCTGGCTGCTCTGTGGCTGAATTGACCATTAAGAAGTCTCCTTACTTACCTGTGAAAACCAGCTTCAAACATAGTGGCGATAGCCCGATACAAACAGGGCTGACTGTTTTTAAGTGTTCTGATCTTGATCTGAGTCAATGTTCCATGATCCTGGAATATCCGCGTTTAGAGCCCGCTCGAAAGGGCAATAGATTTCCAGGGCGGGCAGCCCCAAAAGTGCTGGGGCGAGGCCGTGCAGCGCATCTGGCGCCGCATGAATGGTGGGACTGTGACCAGATAGGCAGTTTGGCTTCCCTAACTTCACTTTTCTCCAGTTTTCCCTTTGCTCTGGCGTGGAAGGAAAATAGTCTAAAAGCTCACAAAAAGCGGCATCCGGGCAGGCATGACAGGCAAGGTGGTCACACAATGTTGGGGAAAGGTAAGATGCGAAAGCAAAGAGGGTTTGGCGCACTGCAAGTGCTGCTGTCGATTGCAGGGGTAGTTGCCGTCACTGCGGTCGCAGTGCCCAAGTACCAGGACTTCACTGTGCGTTCAAAAATGTCTGAGGCGTTTGCCATTGTTGGAGACACCAAGAACAAGCTGACCGAGTTTTACATCATGAAGAACCGGTTCCCGCGCACTGCGAACGAACTTGACACCATGCAGACGGATTTGTTTTCTGCTCCGGGTTTTGTCGACAAGGTCGAAGTGAAGGGCAATGTTGGTGATAATGAGGTCATGATTCAGGTGTTCTTCCAGGCAGCGGTTATCCCTGGCGACGGTTTCAACGATCAATACTTCTATATCGCTGGAAACTCCGGCGGTGAGCGGGGGTCCATGTTGCAATGGTCCTGCGGCCTTGAGGGTATTGACGAGAAATACATGCCTTCTCGATGCATCGACTGAGTGCAGACAATGTGGGCGGCCCCAGGGCCCCACACTGGTCGACCGAAGCGTGTTTCGGCCGGCTAGATTGTAAATCTGTTTGATGCCGAGGCTACCTGGCAGTCTGGTTAGAAAGAAGCTTGGCCTGGCACTAGAGCTTGCGCCCGATGTTCCAGGTGTAGATGCTAATGAGAGTGCCAGTGCGTTGTATGCCCGCCCAGTCTGCGGTGACTACTTTGCGGGGCGACCCATAGTTATGGCTCAATAGTGCCGATCCAGAGCCCTGCGGGCACAATGGCGCTGTTAACGGTGGCTGGATGTGTGTAGCAGAAACCAGCGGGTTTGGCGCTATTGCATTGCGCCAGACCTTTGAAGATACTCCGTTGGCAACGAATGCTGTTTCCAACGGTCAAAAAACCGAGATTTTATGAAGAAGACATTTATGATGCGTATCCTGCTTGTAGTACTACTGCTGTTGCCTGCACTGCTTGCCGCGGCGCATGACGAGCCCAAACTTGAGGCAACAACGCATGATGGCAGAGACGTTATCTTGTTGGAGGATCATACGTGGTCTTTCTTGGAGTACGAGCCGGGTGACCCGGAAAAGAGCGCTGTGCTCACCATTTTGAAAGTTGTTGAGATGGACGATGCCTGTCGTTTGGAAATGCACTTGCAGAACAATCTCGATTTCAAGATTCGCAGTCTGGTGCCGCGTTTCTCAGTATTCAACCAGCGCGGCGTTTTGTTCGAAGCAAAGTCCAAGGGGTTCTCCGCCATAAAAACCACCAAGGACCAGTACGGCAATTTACAGTTCTCCGGCATTGGTTGTCGTGACATCAGTCGCATCAAAATACATGGCGCGGCGCGTTGCACCATGGGCGCTATCGACATGTTCAATGAAGAAGAAGGCGAATGCCTTGATCACCTCTATGTAGTACCCACTGATCTGATCAACATCTCCAAATAGTGGGCACCTTTGAATAATTCGATAACGCCTCAGCGGTGCCAGAGGCCCGCCCACGGCTCACGGAAATTTTCATGAAATTTGTAATCTCTACCTCGTTCAGCAGCGTGGCAGACTTGACGCAGCTTGCGCCTGTCGCTGACACCCATGGGTGGCATGCCATGTCATTTTCTGACCACGTGGTGAACCCGCAGAACATTACCACGCCCTATCCCTATACCGAAGATGGCACCAGACGTTGGCAGCCGTTTACAGACTGGCCCGACCCCTGGGTCATGATTGGCGCGCTCGCCACTATCACCAAACGCCTGCGCTTCACCAACAATATTTTCGTATTACCCATGCGCAACCCCTTCCTGGTTGCGAAGGCCATTAGTACGGCGGCGATTGTGTCCGATAACCGTATTACTCCCGCCATTGGTGTGGGTTGGTCGGAGGACGAGTTCAATCTTATGGGCGCTGATTTTCGTAGCCGCGGTAAGCGTACAGACGAAATGCTGGAAATTATGCGCTTGCTGTGGACCGGGGAGTTGGTTGAGTACAAAGGCGAGCACTATCAGTTCGATGCGCTTGAAATGAATCCGGCCCCCAGCGCTTACATACCGATCTGGATCGGTGGCATTTCAAAACCGGCAATGCGGCGCGCCGCGAGACTTGGAGATGGTTGGGTGACTGACCTGCAAACTACTGCGCAGATTATAGAATCTATCGAGCAGATACAGGCATGGCGCAAGGAGTATGGTCGCGATCAGGAAACGTTTGAGATAATGGCTACGCCTTCAGACGCGTGGGATGTGGATGGCTATAAACGGCTGGCAGACGCCGGCGTCACGCATATTCTGACAATGCCCTGGCCTTTTTATCACGGTGAAACCGACGAATTAGAAAAGAAGATCGACGGCGTTAAACGCTACGCCGACGATATCATCAGTAAGTTCGACTAGCCGCCGGCCTGATCAGGCCGCGCTTAGATAAGCGTCCTGCTTTTTCCAGCTTGCCAATAGCGTGCGGGTGTCTCTGTTCCAGGGGTGGAATCCATCCTGATAATATTCACGGTAGGGACCCGCAACCCGGCGCAATACGCCGCCCTTGGAAAACAGAAAACTCCAACCTTCACGCCACAACTTAAAGTTCCACAGGCGGCCGTCCTTGCGCAGCATGTGTGCTACGGCCATCAGCATATCCAGCATCAGGAAAAATGTAGAGGTGCGCATTACACTGCGGCGCATCGGTTCTTTGCCGCCGACGGCGCGGTAGACATCGAAGGCTACTGCCTTGTGCTCCATTTCTTCCGCAGCGTGCCAGTTCCATAATGCTTGCATGGCATCATCGGCCTTACCAAGCATCGGATTTTCATTACTCAGTGCAGACTCAGCCAGTATTGCGGTGACGTGCTCTATCGCGGCGGTACCCGCCAAACGCTGGATCGGTGAGAGGAATTTGTTGGCGCGCTTTAGATTCGCTTCCAGACGACCCTCCATCACAGCAAGGTCATAACCGCGAGCTTTACACAGGGCTTCGTTGTACCGCTGGTGCTCGCGTCGGTGGAAACCTTCCTGGCCACAAAAGCCTCGTATATCTTCCTGCAACTTGGGGTCATCGATCTCGTCGGCAAAGTGGCGCACGCTGTCTATCAAGAACTTTTCTCCCAGAGGGAACGTAATCGACATGGCATTGAACCAGGCGGTTTTAAACGGGTGGTTGTCGAACCATTCACCCTCCAATGAGCGGGCGATATCGTACTCCCGGTTACGGGGTCTTATGGATACATCGCTGGGAGTCTGTGACAAAACAGGCATGGTACACCTCAGGTATAAACTGCTGAATTACAGTAGTTTATACCTGAGGTGCAGGTGCTGAGAGGTCAATTCTGGCCAAAAAAGGTAATCTTCTGGCCGTTCCACTTAGCCCATTCCGCCGAACGCTCGGGGCATCTGCATATTCAGTCGCTCCAGTCCGCCGTTTACACCCAGAATGTCGCCAGTGACGTAGCTGGCTGCTGGAGAACAGAGATACAGCGCCCCGAGGGCAATGTCTTCCACTTCGCCTAGTCTTGCCATGGGTGTCAGGTCGACCATGGTCTGTTCAATCTCGGGCGTGAGAACAGTATTCAGGGCGTCGGTTTTGGTTGAGCCCACAGCGATGGCATTTACCCTCACCTTTGGTGCAAATTCCTGCGCCAGTTCCTGCGTAAGCAATGAAAGCGCGCCCTTGGCGGTACCGTATGCGGCGAAGCAAGGCGTAGGTTTGTGCCCTGCGATGGAGGAGATGTTTAGAATGCATCCGGTATCCGAAGACGCCACCATTAGAGGCACGCAGATGCGAGACATTTCGTAGGCGGTAGTGACATTGAAGCGGAATGCGTTCTCGAATTCCCTAGCGCTGGTTTGCAGCATTGGCTTGGGAGGGAATCCTCCGGCGTTATTGACCAGAATGTCGATGCGGCCAAATGCTTCCATTGCGCCTTGGGCCAGCCGCTGCAGTTGCTCATAGTCCATCACGTCGGTGGGAATGACCTTGGCCTTAGCGCCCAGGCTCTCCACATCAGCCGCAACCCGGACCAGGTCGGATTCGGTTCTAGCGCCCAATACAACGTTAGCCCCGGCCTCTGCGAACCCGCGTGCAATTGCGGCTCCGATGCCTTTGCCAGCGCCGGTAATAACGGCGACTTTTCCGTCCAGTCTAAATTGATCAAGTAACGACACAGCATTCTCCGTTCTAATTAAGGCAGTTCGCAGGGAAAAGGTTTGGAGCCGGGGATGTCCTCGACAAAATTTCCTTCCTCTGCGCGATCTGTAATGGAATCCGGGTCTGTCACAGCGCGCCAGAACCAGTCCACCATCCGCTCGCCTGCGACGTCACCATAGTAGAACTCATCGCGAACTGAAACCACGTGCACACTGTTTTTGGAATCGCTGGTGAGGTACCACTGAATTCCTAGCAAATCCTTGGTATCACAATACGCGGTTCGCATCGCGTTAATCCAATCGCCTTCATCGCCGAAGTAGGCATCGCCCTGTTGTGTGTTGTCTTTCTGGTTAGAGAGAATAAGGTACTGCTGTTCCGGTACTTGCTTCAGGCGCGGTGAGATGGCCCGATAGTTATCCGGGCCCACGGCACAGTCTCCGCCGAAGCAGTAGGGCGGCAGAAAAGGCTTGGCGCCCCACTCCGGAATTTTAACGAAGCCAAGGGTTCGCACGCCAACGCCACCGTTGTCCAGTGCGCCGCCGGCGTCGGGAAAAGCGGCGGTACGCGGCCACTGTAGATCGTCCAACACCCAGTGATAGTTGTACAGAGTGCCATAGCCGCCGGCGGAAAAACCACCGAACAACGCGATGAGTTCATCCGGGCGGAAGCCATCATCGGCAGACTTATCCATCTCCTGCCAGATTATATCCCTGGCCGCACGCATGCCTGCTCGCATGTTGATAGCGCCGTAGCGGGGTAGCTCAAAGTCGCTGAAGACTTCGGTAATACCACCACCGATAAAGACGTCCTGGTTGCAATAGGGCAGGTACACCCTGGTCCAATTGGCGAAAGGGTTATCTGGACCATCCGATACCAGGCCGCCGCCAAGTGGTGTGTCGTCCTGGGCATTGAATAGATCGGGGGCAGCAGCCATGCGGGCGCGACAGTCATCTTCAAAAATACAAACGCCGCCGCCCTGCAGGCCAACGATCACACGATCCAGCGGCTCGCCCTCTGGTGCGAGGCGAATGTGGAAGGCGAAATCTGTACCGTCTCCGCAGAGGCTGCCCCACTTGTCACTGTCCAGTACTATCTGTTGCCACTCACCCCGGGGCGGGGTGGCTTCTGCATTGGCCGGGCCGCACTGTGGGCTTAAAGGAGAGGGATCTACGTGCGCTGTTGCGGTGGCGCAGTCGATCTGGTCCGCCGCATATTGCACGTAGGTTGCCGGTTCGACGGCAATGATTTCGTCAAGCGCCGGACATGCAGCACCGATATCAGTTGCAGCAATACTCGCCGCCGCATCTTGATTGTCCTGCAATACCTGGACGTCACACTCGTCACTTGCAAGGCACGCGTTGATAGCTTGTAGTGACTCGTCGACAAAACCATTAATGGTTTTGTGTGTAGTTTGCAG
>JBLFXU010000022.1:0-16781 GCA_047609575.1 Bacteroidia bacterium
TACCAACAATGGACGCGGCTGAAGCGTTTCGGGCTATCCGTGCCAGGGTCAGTGTGCCATTGGTGGCAGACATTCATTTTGATCACAAAATTGCGTTGAAGGTGGCCGAGTACGGCGTGGACTGCCTGCGGATCAATCCGGGCAATATAGGCAGTGACAAAAAAGTGCGCGCTGTTATCGACTCGGCACGTGACAAGGGTATTCCCATTCGCATCGGCGTGAATGCGGGTTCATTGAGCAAGGAGTTGCAGCGTAAGTATGGCGAGCCTACCGCCGAAGCTCTGGTGGAGTCAGCACTGAAGCATGTCGATATTCTGGATCGCTATGACTACCAGGACTTTAAGGTTAGCGTCAAAGCCTCGGGTGTGTTCATGGCGGTAGAGGCTTACCGCCAGTTGGCCCAGCAGATTGAGCAACCGTTACATCTGGGTATTACCGAGGCGGGCGGGCTGCGCGGTGGTACCGTAAAATCTGCGGTAGGTTTAGGCATGTTACTGATGGATGGCATAGGTGACACGCTGCGCGTTTCATTGGCGGCGGACCCCGTAGAAGAGGTCAAAGTAGGCTTCGATATTCTTAAGAGTTTGCAGTTGCGTAGTAACGGTATCAATTTTATTGCCTGTCCCAGTTGCTCGCGCCAGAATTTTGACGTGATCGCCACCATGAACCAGCTTGAGCAGCGCCTGGAAGATATCCGTACGCCGATCGATGTAGCAGTCATTGGCTGCATTGTTAACGGGCCTGGCGAGGCAAAGGAGGCGGATGTTGGCCTTACAGGGGCGACACCCAGCAATCTCATTTATATCAGTGGAGAACCTGATCACAAGGTGAGCAATGAGAACTTTATTGATCACCTGGAAGAGGTGATCCGTAAACGCGCCGCAGAACTGGAAGTCGAGCGCGCCGCCGAAGATGCAGAGCTTATCGTGCGCTCTTCCAATTAAGTCGCAGAATTCACCGGAGTTAATGTGAGCGAGTATAGAGCCGTGCGGGGGATGTCCGATATCCTGCCTGAGCAGACCCATTACTGGCAGTTTCTGGAAGAAACTGCCACAGGTGTACTTTGCTCCTATGGTTACAGCGAGGTGCGCCTGCCGCTCGTAGAAAAGACGGCATTGTTCACGCGCTCTATTGGTGAGGTCACTGACATTGTCGAGAAGGAGATGTACACCTTCAACGATCGGAATGATGAAAGCCTGGCACTGCGCCCGGAAGGTACTGCAGGTTGTGTGCGAGCAGCCATACAAAACGGGCTGCTAAATGTGCCGCGAAGGCTGTGGTATACCGGGCCGATGTTCCGCTATGAGCGTCCCCAGAAAGGACGCCAGCGGCAGTTCCACCAGATTGGTGTTGAGTCCTTCGGGATTGCCGGTCCGGAGATGGATGCAGAACTTATCCTCATCTGTGCTCGGCTGTGGCGCCAGCTAGGTTTGTCAGGTAGCGTGGAGTTGCAGTTAAACAGTATCGGTAGTGCTGCAGCACGACAGGCTTACCGTGACGCATTGGTTGAGTATCTGCGCGCACGCTTCGAGCAGTTAGATGAGGACAGCCAGCGCCGTCTGGACACCAACCCCTTGCGGATTCTGGATAGCAAGAACGCGCAGACGCAGCTGTTGTTAAATGATGCGCCGAGTTTGGAAGACTATCTGGACGAGGAGTCCACCGCGGATTTTACCCGGCTATGCGAATTGCTACGAGCTGCTGGCGTTAGCTTTAGTATAAACCGGCGTCTTGTGCGCGGCCTGGACTACTACAACAAGACCGTATTCGAGTGGGTTACATCCGAGCTTGGCGCGCAAGGGACTGTCTGCGGCGGTGGGCGCTACGATGGCCTCGTTGCGCAGTTGGGCGGCAAGTCTATCCCTGCGGCTGGTTTTGCAATGGGTATGGAGCGGCTAGTGCTGTTGCTTGAAGCTCAGGGCATTGTCGAAGGTTCTGCTGCGGCTGATGTGTACGTGGTTGCTGTGGGCGACGAAGCGCAGGTGCATGCGTTAGTGACTGCTGAGGCGTTGCGAGAACAGAAGCCGAATTTGCGCGTTATGCAGCATGCCGGTGGTGGCAGTTTCAGGAGCCAGATGAAAAAAGCGGATAAGAGCGGTGCCTCAATTGCCCTGATATTGGGTGAAGACGAGGTTGCGGCAGGTACGGTAACAGTAAAGCCATTGCGCAGCGCATCTGCTGAGCAAGATGGTCAGTCGACAGTACCCGTTGCGCAGTTGGCCACGGTGCTGGATGAACTTTTGGCATAAAGATAACTAGTTATAGGAATAGTGTAAGTGGATCAAAGCGAAGAAGAACAGGTAGAAGCGCTGCGTCGCTGGTGGGATGAGAACGGCAAATCGACTATGGCGGCAGTGGTTATAGCGCTGGCCTCCGGATTTGGCTGGACGGCATACAAGGACCATCAGGTAAGCCAGACTGCACTGGCCTCTGACTTGTATCAGTCCATGCAGAAAATTGTTGCGCCGGCTCGTGGCGGATCGATTCCTCAGCAGGGTATCGATCTGGGTGAGCAATTGAAGCGCGAATACAGTGGTAGCACGTATGCGCAATTTGCGGCGCTACATCTTGCTGCTGTGGCAGTAGAGCGTAATGACCTGACAGAAGCCGAGGCGCAATTGCGCTGGGTGTTGGGTCGTGCCGATAAGGGTAGCGATGCAGCACGTGTCGCGCAGCTCAGACTGGCCAGAGTATTGGCCGCCAGCGGTGATGCAGATCAGGCGCTTGCAATAATCCAGGGTGCCGACGCCGGGTCCTATGGCGCCTCGTATGCAGCGGCCAGGGGCGATATTCTTCTTACTCAGAACCGTGTGGACGAGGCGCGTGAAGCCTACAGCCAGGCGTTGGAGCTAGCGGCGACAACGGGTGGTGGGCTGCCGGTAGTAGCACAAAAACTCGAGAGTCTGATGCCGGCCATGACTGCACCACTGGATGCTGTGGTTGAGGAACTGCAGACGCCAGCGTCTGTCAGTGTAGATGCGGAAGCTGCAGACGCAATACTTGAATCTATAGCACCTGACGATTTGGTACCTGACAACCTAGCGCTTGACGATTTAGCACCTGACGCATTACCTGAAGCTCTGGAGAACTGACAGCATGTTGCAGTATTTACGCGGTCCTGCCATTTTCGCGCTAGTCCTTGCTCTGGCTGGATGCAGTACTGTGGGAGGCTGGTTTTCCGACGACGATGAGGATCCGACGGCGCCCGTGGAGTTAACGGATATTGACGAGTCCGTAAAAATACGCAAGCTCTGGTCTGTTGGCATTGGAGACGGTCAGGGTAAGGGTCTGTATAAATTGCAGCCTGTGTTGAGCGGCTCTACATTATATGTCGCCTCCGCTGACGGGCTCGTGCGAGCAATCGGGCAGGAGCGCGGCAAAACTCTGTGGAAGGCTGATCTGGATATTGCGCTCTCTGGTGGTGTCGGTGTGTATGAGAACACGCTTCTCGTGGGTAGTAGTGAGGGTGCTGTACTGCGCCTGAGCGCTGACTCCGGAGAGGTACTCTGGTCCACACAGTTGCGCGGCGAAGTACTCTCACCGCCGCAAAGCAATGGCAGTGTCGTTGTCGCGCAAACCTACGATGGCAAGGTGCAGGGCCTGGATTTCGAATCCGGTGAACTATTGTGGACCTACGACAGTAACGTGCCAGTTCTGACCCTGCGCGGTACCAGTGCGCCAATTTTGCAGGACGGTGTTGTTTATGTGGGTTTCGCCAATGGGCGTGCACTGGCTTTCGAAGCACAGACCGGGGATATCGTCTGGGAGGTCCGCGTTGCAATTTCGCAGGGTCGCTCTGAGATCGAACGCATTGTCGACATCGACGGCAGCATGCTGTTGTCTGGTACTGAGCTTTACGCTGCCAGCTACCAGGGGCGTATCGTAGGTATTGAAGTCAACGCGGGGCGTAAGTTCTGGCAGCAGGATGTGTCCTCAGTGTCCGGTATCGGTATGGGTTTTGGTAATATCTATGTGGCCGACGCCGACGGCACACTCTATGCCTATCTACGCAACGCTCAGGGCACGCGCTGGACGCAGGATGCGTTGGGATTCCGTCAACTATCGCGCCCAACTACGGTAAGCAGCTATGTCGCAGTCGCCGATTTTGAGGGTTATTTGCATATTCTTTCGCAGGTAGATGGAGAGTTTGTCGGCCGTGTAAAGGTCGATGGCGACGGCGTGCGAGCGGACATGATTAGCGACGGCAATCGTTTGTATGTTTACGGCAACAGCGGCAAACTCGTCGCTTACGAGATATCCCCGCGCAACTGATGATTCCGGTTATCGCTCTTGTAGGGCGCCCCAATGTTGGTAAGTCTACGCTTTTTAACCGTCTCACCAAGACGCGTGATGCCCTGGTCGCGAATTTTCCCGGTCTTACGCGGGATCGAAAGTATGGTGAAGCGCGGGTAGGTAACCAGCGATTTGTAGTGATCGATACGGGTGGCATCACCGGCGATGAGCATGGTATCGATACTGCCATGGCAGAACAGTCCATGACTGCGATTGAAGAAGCGGATGCCGTTTTGTTTATGGTAGACGCCCGTGAAGGCCTGAATTCGATCGACGAAGCACTTGCCCAGCATTTGCGCCAGCGCAATAAGGCGTTTCATGTGGTGGTCAACAAGGTCGATGGCCTGAGCGAGGATGTCGCCCTCGGTGACTTTTACAGTCTGGGTGTGCCATCCATATTTCCGATTGCGGCCAGTCAGGGCCGCGGTGTTCAGAGCATGATAGAGGAAGTGCTGTCTGAGTTCCCTGATGCCGAGGAACTTGAGGATCGCGCTTATGATCCAGACAGTATTCGTGTGGCGATCGTCGGCAGGCCCAATGTGGGTAAATCCACGCTGGTGAATCGACTGTTGGGAGAAGAGCGGGTCGTTGTATTTGATGAGCCCGGCACCACCCGTGACAGTATCTATGTCGACTATGTGCGAGACGAGCAGAAGTACACCTTAATTGATACCGCCGGTGTACGACGCCGCAAGAATGTAAGACTCACGGTGGAAAAGTTCTCTATCGTGAAAACCTTGAAGGCCATCGATGATGCCCATGTCGTTATCCTGGTAATGGATGCCCATGAAGGGATCGTAGACCAGGACATGCACCTGTTAGGTCACAGCATAGATGCTGGCCGTGGCCTGGTGTTGGCCGTGAACAAATGGGATGGGATTGAACCGGACCAGCGCGACTGGATTCGCAAGGAATTGGATCGCCGCCTGCGCTTTGCCGACTACGCTGATATTCACTATATCTCTGCCCTGCATGGCACTGGTGTTGGTCACCTGTACCAGTCGGTTAATCAAGCGTATGAGTCGGCGACGCGTAAACTCAACACCAACAACTTGACCACTATTCTGGAAGGGGCAGTTTTCGATCACGCTCCGCCTATGATTAACGGTCGACGCATCAAGATGCGCTACGCCCACGCCGGTGGACAGAATCCGCCATTGATAGTGATTCACGGTAACCAGACAGGGCAGGTACCCAACAGTTACCAGAGATACCTGGAAAAAGTATTTCGTCGGGAGCTTAAGCTTACCGGCACTCCTATACGCATAGAGTTTAAGGCGGGCGAAAATCCCTTTGCGGAAAAGCGTAACAAGCTGACGAATCGACAGGTACAGCGTAAGCGCCGCCTGATGTCCCATGTCAAAAAGTCCAAGAAAAACCGCAATAAGTGACACCATGGTGGCATCTACCCAGTTGCCTGATATGGATTCCCGCGACAATATCGAGTATTTCGTTGATCGCTTCTACGAGCGTTTGTTAGCGGACGCGCAGCTCGCTCCCATTTTTATTGATGTTGCAGAGATTGACCTTGCGGTGCACCTGCCGCACATCAAAGACTATTGGTGTAAGTTGTTGCTCGGTGAGCGCAGCTACCAACGTCATACCATGAATATCCATCGCAAATTACATGGCCAACGTGCGCTACAGCCCAATGATTTTCAAAGATGGTTGGACCTTTTTAAGACCACCGCCGATACCTATTTTGTCGGCGAGCGTGCCGCGCGTGCCAAGCAGGTAGCGAGCACGATCGCAGCCAATATGGAAAAGGGTCTTTCCAGCTAGTGCTAAGAAGAGTCCTCCAGAAGGGTATGGAGAAGAACTTGATCGGCAGGGATAACACGGTCTCGCTGCATCCCTGCCATATCAATTAAAAGTTATAGCGAAAGTCGACGCCGTAGGTGAGTGGATCCTGCACGTTAGTCCTGAACGCACTCAGTTCATCGGCCACGAAGCCACCCGGATTTTCCGCGTACTCCTCGTCCATCAGGTTCTTGCCCCACAGGGCCACCTCGATGGTTTCATCATCGTTTGACCAGGCGATGCGCGTATTGAGCAATTTGCGGTCCTGGAAGTACCAGCGTCCGGTGGTGTAAATCACAGCTTTGGAGTCGTCCTCTGCATCGTTATAGATGTAGTCCAGGTGCAGCAGTAGGAAGCCTACGGGGATGTTAGGAGTCCAGTCCATGCTGATGGTGTAATCGGTTTGGGTATCCACGTTCTCTTTCACGCCGCCGGCGGGCTCGCCCTGCGCATTGAAGAACGGATCTTGTATTCGCTCAAGATCACGCCAGGTAGTCAGGGCGGTAAACCGTAGGTTTTCCAGGGCCTGCCACTGGGTGTACAGTTCCCAGCCGACAGTCTCTTCGTCGGAGGTGACTACACGCGGTGCCGCGGTCGGGTCGTCCGGACTGTCTTTTACGCTTTCGGAGCCTTGTCGTCCATCCAGTTCGTGGTAGAACAGGGCTGCCTCGACGCGCACAGTGTCGTCCAGGAAATCTCCTTTCAGGCCCAACTCGTAGCTGACAATGTCCTCCGCGTCGAACGGGCCGGAGACTGCGCCGTTGAAGGATTGGCCATCGAAGCCACCCGACTTGTAGCCGGTGGAGTAGGAGGCGTAGGTGAGGGCGCTTTCACTGAAGCTCCATTCCGCAACTGCGCGACCAGTGACCTGGCTCCAGTCATCGTCGTCTTCGAATTTGTTGAAGAACTCAGCAGGGTCACTGGTAGCCTGCGCCGGGTCGTAGTTCACTCTGATGGGAGCGAAAGGAAAGCCCATAAGTGTGTTGTCGAAGGTTTGCCAGGAATACTCCTTCTCGTCGTAGCTATAGCGCAGGCCGCCAATCAGGCGCACAGTGTCAGTAAGGTTGTAGGTAACATCACCGAAGATGCCCCAGTTGGTGAACTCACCTTCGTTGTCTATGGTTTCGGTGAAATAGGTACCTGCGTAGCTAGGCGGCAAAACAGCAGTTTCTGTGCCCGTTAGAACCGTAGCAAGATTAGAGAACCCTAGATAATCCTCCATCGACCCGTCGGGAAAGAAGTCCCAGAGATGGCTATTCTGGTCCAGCACTGCATCCCCGGGGATGATGCCACCTTCCTGCGCAACCGGCAGAAGTTCGTTACTGACAAATTGCATGTAGGAGTCTGCCATCAAGCCGATATCCGTGCGCTGGTAGACGTCCTCAGTACTGTAGTTACCGCCGACAATGACATTGAGGTTTTCGGTGGTAAAATTGAAGCGGACCTCCGTGTAGAAGATGTTCGAGTCCTCGATGTTATTGCTGTCGAGGTAGCGCCGGGGCGCTGCGGTGCCGTCTTCGTCCTGCAGGTTGAAGGTATCCCAGTCACGGTAGCTGACGATGCCAAAGATCGACATATCTTCATTGAAGTCGTGATCAACTTGCAGGGATACACCGTACATGTCCCGCTCTTCCTTGCGCGGTACCGCATCGTTTTCAACGTCGTCGTTGAATGGATCAGTGCTCAGCGCGTACTCGCTAACGCCGATGGAGTAGCTGGTATTGCCGTCCCTTTCTTCGATATCCCCCGCGAGCTTTACACGGGTGCTTTCAGTGGGCTCCCAGAGAACGGCCAGACGACCGAAAGTATGTCCCTCTTCGCGCAGGTCGTCTCCGATACCTTTGTTATCGAAAATAGCATCTCGAGAATGGTCAATGATGTTGGCTCGAACGGCGAGGGTGTCGGTCAGCGGGACGTTGACCATACCTTCAATATCCACGAGCCCATAGTTGCCGACCCGGGTGCGTACAAAGGCATCGAATTCTGTCGTGTCCGGCTTGTTCGGAATCATGTTGATGACACCCACCGTGGCATTGCGGCCGTATAGAGTGCCCTGAGGGCCCTTCAGGACTTCTACCCTAGCGATGTCGAGGAAGGGGATGCTGGTAACTGCCCGAGGCAGGTAGGCGCCGTCATAAAAAGTTGCCGCCGAGGGGTCCTGGCCCGAGCTGATATTGGGGCTGGAAACACCGCGAATTTCCACGCCTAGTTGGGTTGACTGGTTTGAGGTGACCCCGCCTAGCTTGACCCCGGGCATGAAGTCGTCGATATCCGCAATATCCGTAGCTCCGGTGTTGATCATGTCTTTTGCGGTAAAGGTGCTGATGGCTGCCGGGACAGACATGTGTGTCTCTTCCCTCTTTTGGGCTGTGACTATCACCTCTTCGAGCTTAAGATTGTAGCCCCTGCGTGGTTCATCTTTTGCCTCATCTTGTGCCTGCGCGGTACTGGCCAAGGATGCGGCTACAGCTACTGCCAGGGCACAGCGGATTAGTGGCGCCGAATCTTGCGAGCGGGAGCGATTCTTCATGAGCGGTTCCTGTGGTCGAATACATTCTTTATGAGTTTATTATCCCGGTTATAATACCTCATTACTGCGGCTATAGAACCACGCTAGTTATGGTTAACCTATTGTGATTTAATGCCTCGCCTTTTTTTTCCGTCCGCCCGAAATGGAGTATGAATATCATGCTGACAAGACTTCTCATGTCTGTGCTGTCCAGCGTTGTTGTGCTGGTAGGTCCTGCTCTGGCTGAGGATGCAGCGCCAGTGAGCTACCAGACCTGCGTCGCCTGTCACGGTACTGCGGGTCAAGGCAATGCGGCGTTGCAAGCGCCAGCGCTGGCGGGTCAGGATGCAGCCTATATTGAGCGCCAGTTGCGACACTTCAAAGCCGGCGTGAGGGGATCTGACCCTGCTGATATTCTCGGTGCCCAGATGCGTCCGATGGTGGCGGCGCTTGCCGACACCGATATGACTGCGATCGCGGTATGGTTGGCGGGGCAGGCGCGACCTGTTGTGGCGGTCACTCATAAGGGCAATGTGAAGAATGGTAACGACTACTTTCACTCCAAGTGTGATGCCTGCCATGGCGCCTGGGGTGAGGGTAACAGCCTCTTGAATGCGCCGGGTATTGCGTGGCTGGATGCGGCTTATCTGAAACGCCAGTACGCGAATTTTCAAAGTGGCGTGCGTGGCAGTCACAGCGACGATACTTATGGTCTGCAGATGCAAATGATGTCGAAAGTTCTACCGCAGGATAGCGATCTAGACGATATCATCGCTTATATGCAGGCTCGCGCCGGTGCGGAGAGTGCTGCGCAGTAATGTGGTCTGTGTCATCCATGCTGGTTTTGTTCTTGCTGCTCGTCGCCGGTGCGGCGAGTGGTGCGGATAGTGGTGTGGATAGTGGTGTGGATAGTGGTGTGGATAGTGGTGTGGATAGTGTGGCGGATAGTACTGCAGATAGTACTGCGCAGATTGATGCTAGCGCGAACAGTTATACCCTGCGTGAGCAGTGCCCTCCCAGTTTCGAAAAAACAGCACAGGGCACATGCCTGCTGCGTACGATGTACGAATTTTACACGTCCGTACAGGGGCGTGGATTAGGGGGCATCCAGACCAACCTACCAAAGCATCGTGACGGATTTACGCCTCAGCAGATTGACCTGGGACGATACCTGTTCTTCGACCCGGCATTATCGGGTGATGGGTCATTGTCCTGTGCCAGTTGCCATCACCCTGGCAAGGGTTTCAGCGACAACCTGCCGCGCTCGGTGGGTATTAGGGGGCAGGAAGTCTCTCGCGCTGCGCCCACACTTTGGAATGTGGCTTTCCTTGATCGATTCTACTGGGATGGCAGGGCCCGAACACTGGAAGGGCAGATACTCGGCCCGCTGTTTGCGCCCGATGAAATGGGTAATACGCCAGACCAGCTTCTGGCCACATTGAACGGCATACCGGCCTATGTAGGCATGTTCCGGGAGGCGTTTCCACAGAGCATGGGTGATGAGCTACAGCTGCAAGATATCTATGTGGCCATCACGGCATTCCAGACGTCTCTGATTTCTCTTAATAGCCGCTACGACCGTTACGCGCACGGTTACCATGCCGCGCTCAGTGAGCCCGAGATTGAGGGGCTCAATATATTTCGCTCCTTTGTTGCGCGGTGTGCTGAGTGCCACACTCCGCCCCTTTTTACCAATCAACAAATTGCTGTGATTGGTGCGCCCGAGCCTGACGGTCGCTTTTTTGATATAGGTGCAGAGAAAACGTACAACGCCGCAAAATTGAAAGGCGGGTTTAAAGTGCCCACGCTGCGCAATATTGCTAACACGGCGCCTTATATGCATTCGGGCCTGTTCGATACCCTGCGTGATACGGCAGAGTTTTACAATAAGGGCAGGGGGCATGCTGTGCCTGAAGGTGTCGATCTTCATTTGCACTGGCATATTACTTCACCTGATCTGACAGACTATGAACTGGACAGGCTGGTAGACTTTCTTGGTACCTTGACGGATGAAAGTCTAACACCTCAAATTCCGGCGAGCGTACCTTCCGGGCTCGGGCCTATTGGCCACGAATCCACAGGGCGCTACGCTAATACCAACATTACATCGGGAGACTCTTCATGAAGGCAGGAAAAATTATAGGCCTGGTCTTGATACTCGGGGCCTTCGCCGTAGGCTTGATGATTGGTAACAAGCAAAGTGCTGCGCCGGTTATTACAACAGGCAGTGGCGGGGCAACTTACGATGGCGGCTTCGTCGCCACAGACAACACACTGACCTTGAGTGGCAATAGCAAGTCTGTTGCAGGGCCGCCCATGAGTGATGTGGTCGTGCGGGTGGAGGCGGGGCAGTCTATTCAGGAGGCTGTTGTTAATGCGCAGCCTGGGACCACTATTCAGGTGATGCCCGGTACATACCACGAAACAGTGTATATCGATAAAGACGGTATTCGACTTGTGGGTGTAATTGAACAGGGTCGCCGTGCAGTGCTGGATGGCGAGGGGAAGTTAAACGATGCCATCCTCTATTCCGGGAACAATATCGTCATCGAGAATTTCACCATTACCCGTTACAAGGGCAACGGCATTATGAGCCAGGCCGGTAACAACTGGGAAATCCGCAACAACATCATCATTGATACGGGTGTCTATGGGATATTTCCCCAGCTGGGCCAGAATGGTGTGATTGAACACAACATCGTATCGGGGATTGAAGATGCCGCAATTTATGTCGGCATGAGCGACAACATTCACGTCGCCTATAACGATGTCTTCGATAGCGTTGCAGGTATTGAAATCGAAAACAGCCGCCATACAGTTGTTGAATCCAATCGTGTGTATAACAACACTGGCGGCATATTGGCCTTTATTACGCCCGGACTGGCGATCAAAACGACCTACGATGTCATCATTCGCAACAACTTTGTGTTTTCGAATAACCATCCTAATTTCGGCGCCCCTGGCTCTACAGTGGCAGGCATTCCCGCCGGTACGGGTATTCTGGTGATGGCGGCTGATGACGTAGTGATAGAGGGCAATATCATCAAGGACAACAAGAACGCCGGTATTGTGATAACCGACCATTACAATGCAGCGAATGTCACGATTGATCCTGAATCAGATCCCTATTCGGACGGTTTAAAAATTCTCAATAACACCATGACCAACAACGGTTATGAGGCCATCGCTGAGATCAAGGCATTAATGCTCACCGAGCTGAAAACCGGCAACCCCGATATCGTGCGGGTAGGGCCATCCAAGGACAGTTGCATTATCAATCGCCACCGCTATATCACCGTGGGTATTGATGATTTTGCGGAATGTGAATTTACCAATACACACAGCATGACAAACTACCTGCTTGCTCCGGTGCCACCTCGGGATATCAAAGGTGAGGAGCGCGGGAAAATAGCCTATCTGGGTGTGTGTGCGGGTTGCCATACGTATGGTGGCCGCATGATTGGTCCGCCGATACAGGCGATACAGGCCCTCTATCATGGCAACCCCGAGGGTATTGCCCAGTACATTGCCAGCCCAACCCGCAAGCGTCATAACTATCCAGAAATGCCGCCTCAGAACTATCTCGACGAAGAAACTCGTATGGCAGCGGCGCAGTACATGCTGGACGTCAAGAACTAACACGCAAAAAGTTAGAGTCGGCCGAGATCCAGCCGGGTGGTAAACAGTACGCCTGGCTCACCTTCAACTAGCTGATCCCCATAGTTTACGCTGAATTGAACTTCCTCTATAGGTTGCCAATTGAAGGAGCCGCTACGCAGCAATTGGTCTTCACCGGTTTGTGTTTTATTCAGGTGATTGACCGCGAGCGTGACGGTGTATTGTTCTGATGGCGCCCAACTGAATCCCGCCCCGTAGCGCACCTCTGCGCTGGTTTGCTCACTGTTGGCCGCAAAGTGGGTGCTCTGCTTGATAGCGCTAGAGATTCGTAGCTTCATCTGAGGCACGATCTGGTAGTCGGAGCGGAATTTAAACGATTCGGTGCTCAGCGTTAACGGGTCTCCCCGATGGGTATCGAAGGTTTGCCAGGCGCCACTCCAGCTCAGGC
The DNA here is from genome assembly GCA_047609575.1 of Bacteroidia bacterium. Lineage (GTDB taxonomy): Bacteria > Pseudomonadota > Gammaproteobacteria > Pseudomonadales > Halieaceae > Marimicrobium. The sequence goes on from JBLFXU010000022.1 coordinate 12,669, forward strand.
GACCCTGGGCAAACTTGCCTTTCAAGCCAAGCGAATAGCCTTCCACTTCCTGTGTGACGGCCGCGTCAGAAGCCTTATTGAGGTTGTACTGATACCCCACATCCAGCGTTGCCAGTGTTAGCAGCGTACGGGAAAACCCCGGCGCTAACTGGTGCCGGTAGCTGTCTCCGCCATTGCGGAACTGGCTGTTCGCTCTTAATTGTGTTTTGACACCGAGCAAGCGGTCCAGTAACTGGCTGTTGAAGGCGGCGCCCACACGCTGCGCTTCCAAATCTTTGCTGGATAGTCCCTGTTCATCTACCTGTGCCTGAAACTTATAGTCCAGTGCTACCTTGAAGAGGGAATTCTTGACCGAAAAGTCAATGCCGGGACTCACCTTATGGGTTGTCTCGTCAGCTTTGAGTGCTGCTGTTAATCCCGGGGTGACTGACAGGTCTAGATTTGCGGCCGCGCACAACGGCGCCATCGCGAGCAGGGCAGTGCCTTGCAGCAAGGCGGGGAGATAAAATTTGAACGACACGGGCGATAGACTTCTGGTCACTGAAGTATTATGAAGGAGTATAGCATTTCGGTTTTATTGTTCAATAAATTCAGGGGCTTAAGCGCCATTTATCAAGTGCATTGTGGTGGTGCTGCAGGGGCCGGCGTGCCTATCTTTCGAGATAGGGGTTTTCCACAGGGTGATTTTTGTTAGTGTTGTCCGCTGTTTAAATTGGAGAGCGCAATAAGATGGGGCAATTAGAGGGAAAGGTAGCGATTGTTTCGGGGGCCGCCCGTGGGCTGGGTCGGGCTTATGCTGAGGCATTGGCGGTTGAGGGCGCGGCAGTCTATGCCTGCGACGTGAATGCTTGCGATGACACTGTGGCAGCCATCACTGCTGCTGGTGGTCGTGCCAGTGGCGGGATCACCGACATCACGGACATGCACAGTTGCACCGCCATGGCGGATCAGGCGATGGCGGATTTCGGTCGCATTGACGTACTGGTTAACAATGCGGCGCTGTATGGCGGATTGCAGGGAGCGCGCTTCGAACAACTTCCCGAAGACCAGTGGGATGCGGTGATGAACGTTAATATCAAAGGTTTGTGGCAAAGCAGCAAAGCAGTAGTGCAGCCGATGCGGGACAGCGGCGGCGGATCGATTATCAACATATCTTCCCTGGCTGCAGTCTATGGCCTGCCTTACGGTCTTGATTATGTCGCCTCAAAAGCGGCGGTGATTGGCATGACCCGAGGAATGGCGCGTGAGTTGGGTAAGGATAATATTCGTGTTAACGCCGTTGCACCCTCGGCGGTGATGACTGAAGGGACTGAGGAGTTTTTTGGCGAAAAGTTTGAAAAGGCCAAAGGTGTTATTGCCTCCGGTCAGCTTATTCAACGCAACCTGGAAACGGCAGATCTCACCGGCACAATCATCTACCTTTCTTCTGATAGCAGTGCATTCGTCACCGGCCAGACACATATGGTCGATGGCGGTTCCTGGTTTCTGTAAGTCAATGACACACCTGTTCGAGGAACTTCACAGTGGCGTTTGAAGTCAGTTATTCGGAAATTCGCAGCGCGGTGACGGATCTTTGTCGGCAGTTTGATGGCGCGTACTGGCAAGCACTGGATAGGCATCGCGAATACCCCACGGCTTTCGTTAAGGCTTTGACAGACGCTGGTTATCTTTCGATTCTGATTCCAGAGCAGTATGGCGGCAGCGGGTTGCCCCTGACTGCGGCCTGCGCTGTACTGGAAGAGATACACCGTAGTGGTGGCAATGGCGGTGCCTGCCATGCACAGATGTACACCATGGGCACACTGTTGCGGCATGGTAGTGAAGCCCAAAAGCAGCGTTATCTGCCGGCTATTGCATCTGGTGAGCTGCGTTTACAGGCTTTTGCGGTCACTGAACCTGACAGCGGTACCGATACCTCGCGCATTCGCACCCGTGCTGTGCGTGATGGCGACGATTATGTGATCAACGGACAAAAGGTGTTTATCTCCCGCACTGAGCATTCTGATTTGATGGTGCTGTTGACAAGGACCACGCCACGTGACGAATGCGAAAAACACACCGATGGTATGTCGGTCTTTCTGGTTGATATGCGCGAGGCTTTGGATAACGGGCTTACCATCAACCCTATCGATACCATGATGAACCATGCCAGCACAGAATTGTTCTTTGACGATCTGCGTGTTCCCGCCGCAAACCTCATTGGTGTTGAAGGACAAGGCTTTCGTTGCATACTCGACGGCATGAACGCGGAGCGCATTCTCATTGCGTCCGAGTGTATTGGTGATGCCCGCTGGTTTATTGAGAAGGCATCGACCTACGCGCGCGAGCGCAAAGTGTTTAACCGCGCCATAGGAGAAAACCAGGGCGTGCAGTTTCCCATTGCGCGGGCACACGTACAGAACGAAGCCGCTGCTCTAATGGTTGCGCACGCAGCAGCGCTCTATGACGCGGGTGAGCCCGTTGGTTCTCAAGCAAACATGGCCAAACTGTTAGCCTCCGATGCCTCATGGGCGGCGGGTGATACTTGCGTACAAACACATGGCGGCTATGGTTTTGCGGCCCAGTACGATGTAGAGCGTAAATTTCGCGAGACCCGGCTGTACCAGGTGGCCCCCATTTCGACCAATCTGATTTTGTCGCATATTGCCACCAGGGAACTGGACCTACCGAGGTCCTTTTGATGCGCGGTCCTCTGGACGGTTTACTGGTAGTTGCACTTGAGCAGGCGGTTGCCGCACCTTACTGCAGTGTTCGCTTGGCTGATGCCGGCGCCCGGGTGATAAAGGTTGAGCGCGCTGAAGGTGATTTTGCGCGTCAGTATGATCATGTGGCCAATGGCCAAAGCGCCTATTTCGTCTGGCTTAATCGAGGCAAGGAATCTGTGTGTCTCGACATCAAGTCAGAAGGAGATGCCGGTCTGTTACACAGTATGTTGCGCCAGGCTGATGTGTTTATTCAAAATCTCGCCCCTGGTGCTGCCGCAAGAGCCGGCTTCGATAGCGAGCAATTGCGTCGCGAGAACCCTCTACTGATTACCGTTGATATCACGGGCTATGGCACCGAGGGGCCCTACAGCCAAATGAAGGCCTATGATCTTCTGGTACAGGGTGAAACGGGTCTGGCTTCGATTACCGGTACACCGGAACAGCCCGGCAGGGTAGGGGTCTCCGTGTGTGATATTGCCTGTGGGATGTATGCCCACTCAGCTGTACTGGAAGCCTTGCTGGAGCGCGCCAGCACAGGCGCAGGGCAGGGCATTTCGGTGTCGCTGTTTGATGCGCTGGCAGACTGGATGACAGTGCCGTTGTTGCACCAGCAGTATGGTGGCGCAGCACCCGAGCGCGTGGGCTTGAATCACCCTTCCATTGCTCCTTACGGTGCCTATAGCTGCGCCGGTGCTGAGCAAGTCGTTATTGCTATACAGAACGAACGAGAATGGCAGCGCCTCTGTGCGCAGGTGCTGTTGCAGGCGGACCTGGCGGCGGACGTTAGATTTTCCAGCAATGTGGCGCGGTGTGAAAACCGTGCAGAGCTCGATATTAAGATTGATGCGGTGTTCGCTAAGCTGTCACGCAAAGCGTTGTGTGGCCGGCTATTGGATGCTGATATTGCGTTCGGCGCGGTGAATTCTGTAGCGGACCTTGTTGCTCATGCGCAATTGCGACGTACTACGGTGGACACACCTACCGGCGTGGTTGAACTAGTGGCGCCACCCGCAAGAGTGCAGGGTCGGGAACCAAAACTGCAACGAGTGCCCGCCATCGGCGAGCAGACAGAAGCGCTGCGTCGCGAATTCGGTGGCTGAGGGCAATAGCGGGTAGTTAGTTGGGCGGTTTAATGCCTATTATTTTTGCACCTTATACAAAAACGCCCCTGCTATGGCAGGGGCGCTGGGGTAATTCAGTGGCAGCACTGTGTGCAGCGCTATGGATGCACACTGCGCAGGGATGCAGCGAAATCGCCACGCTCCGGTAGTGGCTCAGTTTGAAAGTATTTGTAGGTCACGGATCGCGGGTCGCGGGTCACGGAGCACCAGAGCTAGCCTGTCACCGGGGACCGCCAACAAGCGTACCTCCCTGTACAGGCTCGCTGGCGACGTCCTGTCGCCAGACG
>JBLFXU010000023.1:0-16706 GCA_047609575.1 Bacteroidia bacterium
CACAATCTGTTGACCCGTGAGTTCCTGCAATGCTTCAACAAATGACGCCACCACACCACTGCCGGTGCCCGTGAGGCGGTGACGGGTGGCGCCCTCCAGCAATTCGGCTTGCAGTTTATCCACCCGGTCTTCCCGGCTCACTTGATAATCACCCAGCTGCCAGCGACCATCCGTATTCAAATACGTATCCTGGAACAGCTGGTAAATCGCGGCTGAACCCACCTCGGATTCTTGCTCCTCGGCATAGGCCTGCACGGTGGGGCTGAAATCAATCTGCAGCCAGCGGGGCAACTCCAAACCAAAATCGCGCTGCAGCACAAAAGCGATGCCGCCCTTGCCCGACTGACTGTTGATACGAATCACTTCCTGATAGGAACGCCCGATATCGGCAGGATCTATGGGCAGATACGCCACCTCCCATGGCTTACTCTCATCACGCCGTGCAAGGCACTTTTTGATCGCATCCTGGTGACTGCCAGAAAATGCCGTGAACACCAGTTCTCCCGCATAGGGATGACGCGGATGGACAGGCAACTGGGTGCATTCCCGCGCGGTCTGCAGGATTTCATCCATATTGCCCAGGGCGAGATTCGGGTCAACACCCTGGCTATACAGGTTCATTGCCATAGTGACGATATCCATATTGCCGGTGCGCTCGCCATTACCGAACAAGGTGCCCTCTACCCGGTCGGCGCCCGCTAACACACCCAGCTCCGCCGCAGCTACCGCGCAGCCCCGGTCATTATGGGTGTGCAGAGAGATCAGCAGGCTGTCCCGCCGGGCAACGTGCCCGCAGAACCACTCTATCTGATCGGCGTAGACATTCGGTGTGCTCATCTCAACCGTTGCTGGCAAGTTAATAATCACCGGGTTCTGTGGTGTGGGCTGCCACACTTGGGTTACTGCGTCGCAAACCTCCACGGCAAAATCCAGTTCGGTGCCGGTAAAGCTCTCCGGAGAGTACTCGAACACCCACTGCGTATCCGGGTTCTGCGCCGCGCAATCGCGCACCAGCTCTGCGCCTTTCACGGCAATGTCCACGATACCGGCACGGTCCAGGCCAAACACCTGCTCGCGCTGCACGATAGAGGTGGAGTTGTACACGTGCACGATGGCCCGACGGGCGCCCTTCAAGGCCGCAAAGGTTTTCTCGATCAGGTCCTTGCGGGCCTGGGTTAGCACCTGAATGGTGACATCCTCCGGGATGCGGTCGTTCTCGATCAGCTCACGCACAAAATCGTAATCGTGACTGGAGGCAGACGGGAAGCCGACCTCAATTTCCTTGAAACCAATTTTCACCAGCTGATCCCACAACATGGACTTCTGACCGGCCGTCATAGGCTCAATCAGGGCCTGGTTACCATCACGAAGGTCCACACTGCACCATCCTGGAGCGGTTTCGATAACGCGGTCCGGCCAGCGCCGGTCGGTCATCGTGATGGTCTCGAAAGGCTTGTACTTACCGTGGTCAAAGGTGCTCATGAGGTGGTCTCTTTATGGTGTGCTTCACTGCGTACATTGACCGGCACATTTAACCGGTACTGTAATTTAAGGGCTGTACACCCGCTACGCCTGCACCGGTTAGCCCTTGTGAGGCCTGCTCCGTAAGCGCTTGGCGAGGGGATAACCCCACCGAGGCTCGCAGCGGCGAGTGATCATCCAGCCGAGGCAATAGTATAGGCGGGCTAGCATAGCGAGTGATTGCTAATATGGCGTGTATAGGTCACATTTCTGCAATGATTAACTACTAATAGCCACTTTTGAGGTGATATATTGTGTATATAGGCAAAATTAGCCGGGCTGGCACCGTGCCCGGCATGACAAGAGGTCACCATGAAACTCGACCGCACAGACAGACGCATTCTCACAGCCATGCAGAAAAACGCCCGAATCAGTAACCTGGAACTGGCTGATGCCATTGGCCTATCGCCCACGCCCTGCTCGCGCCGGGTTAAGCGCTTGGAGGAGTCGGGGATTATTCGCGGCCACGTCACCTTGCTGGATCAGGCAAAAATGGGCCTCAAGCTAACCGCCTATATCGGTATCAGCATGGACCGCCACACCCCGGACAGATTTGAAGCCTTTGAAACCCAGGTGAGCCAGTATCCCGAGGTAATGGAGTGTTCCGTGGTAACCGGGCAGTCCTCAGACTACCTGCTCAAGGCCGTGGTGCCCGACATGGAGTACTACGAGCGCTTCCTGCTAGGTAAACTGACCCGTATAGAAGGCGTTACTGGCGTGCATTCCAGCTTTGAACTGCGCCGGGTGGTCTTTCGCACGACGCTGCCGCTGGACCATATCTCTGACGAGACGGTTCTATAACCTATACCGTCACCCCCGGTGGCCGCATCAAACCTTGCCCCTTTTCCGGCCCGGTCGCAGACTGTCCGCCCACACACAAACCGATACCAACAGGATTCAGCATGATTGATATGGCAGGCAAGGTAGCCCTTGTGACCGGTGGCGCCAGTGGCATGGGCCAGATTGCGGCGCGCAGACTGGCCAAGCAGGGCGCAAAGGTCGCAATTTTCGATGTGAACGAACAGGGCCTGGCAGACACCGCGGCCGAGTCAGACAACATCACCGCGTTTCGTTGCGACATTTCCAGCCTGGAAGACGTGGATACAAAAGTTGCACAAGTTGCCGACCAATTGGGCCACATCGACCTGCTCGTACACGCCGCCGCACTCATGCCCGGCCACCTGCTGGCTGAGCACACCCACGAAGACATGGAACGACTTTTTCGCATTAACTATTTCGGCACCACCTACATGGTTCGCGCCGTGCTGCCCGCGATGACCGCGCGCGGCGAAGGTCGTATTGTGGCTTTCGGCTCCATCGCCGGCATCGCCTTGGTACCCAAGATGGGCGCCTATTGCGCAACCAAGGCGGCGGTTAACGCCTACATCGAAGTACTGCAAAACGAGATTCGCAGCACCGGTGTGCGTATCCACCTGGTCTGCCCTCCTGCGGTTAACACGCCGTTGGTAGATCAGACTATGGAGACCGACACGCCCGGAAGTATTATCGAAGCGAAGAAGGCAGGTCGACTCGGCGATCCAGAAAAGATGATCGACGCCATTGAGAAAGGTGTGCGCAAGGATAAGGACATTATTTATCCGGGCGAAGCGCGCTTGTTGTATTTGTGGCGCGCGCTGTTTCCATGGTTGTGGTGGAAGACCGTAATGAACTTTGAGAAGTAGTGAATTTCGAGAAGTAGTTTTCTACGGGGCGGCTGTATTGGCCGCCCTTATTGAAACGACAGTAATCCTCCTAGTATTTTCTTACCAGCTGCAGCAATTCGATAGCGCATTTTTAGCCATAGCCAATGGGCCCGACTCATTCACGTGACTCAGCCTCGGCTCCCAACTTGTCCATCGGTATCGCGATTTCTGGCGGGACTTCATTGTTAAGTGCAACGCCGTAGAGCAGTACCAGTAGGCAAACCATCACACCGCCCACTACCGCAACCGAGCGATTTTTTATGTAAGTAACCAGCGACTTCATATTGAAACTTAAGTGACCTATCACGGAAAGTATCAAAATCAAGCCAAAGAGCTTATGCACCGGGTGCATCTGAATGGTGAAAGACGGCTTCTCTATAAAGAACATGAGCAGGCCAGATGTGGACATCGCCATGAATGAAACAAAGAGCGACACGGCGACAATTTTCCTGAACATGGTAAACCTCGAATTTTTCCTGCTCATTAACATTGACGAGTTTGGGAGCGAACAGCCTGTAACTCACAACCTTTGCGTCTCTGACCCCTTTAACCCCCAATTATGCCAGAGCCCTTGAGCCGGGTAGACCAAACGAGGGAGAGGGTCGGAGTCTGACTTGCGCCCTGATCCCTGTTTATTGCTTCGGTAGAACTATTGGCTAGAATTGTAGTCTATCTTGCTGCAAGTCAATCCAAAGGTTCTCCCATGCTACGTTATTCATTGTTAGTTCTAGCGTTACTGATTACCCCCTCCCTGGTGCGGGCGGAAACAGCCACTGCCTATTTTGCCGGGGGCTGTTTCTGGTGTATGGAAGCGGCGTATCAGGAACACGTCGGCGTCACAGATGCGGTCTCGGGCTTTACCGGTGGCACAATGAAAAACCCAACATATAGCGGGAATCACGACGGTCACTATGAGGCGGTGAAGGTGACTTACGACCCGGACCTGGTCAGTTACCAGACCTTATTGGATTTTTTCTGGCGCAATGTGGATCCTTTCGACAATTCCGGGCAGTTCTGTGACAAGGGTTTTAGTTATCGCAGCGCCATTTTTGGCGCCAATGACGACCAACAACTACTGGCGCAGGCGTCAAAGCTTGCAGTAACGGCGCAGTTTCCAGGCCGTACCGTACACACTGAAATTCTCGATGCTGGAGAGTTCTGGCCTGTGGAAGAAGGGCATCAAGACTACTACCTGAAAAACCCTACTCGTTACAAATACTATCGGTGGGGCTGCGGTCGTGACCAGCGCCTGCAGGAAATATGGGGCGACCAGGCTGCCCACTAATGTGAGCCTTGGTGATAGACGGTAACTTGGGCGCGCGCCAAACCTGTTGATGCACAGTGAGCCGCTCCTTCGCGCCTATACAGGGTGAACACGCCTTCCAGGTACCCGTCACACACGTAACCCCTCCTTTGCTTTAGCCCCCCACGTAAGCTAGCATCGCCGCCCCATGACCCACCGTTACCTGAAACCGGAATCCCGTGCTCTGCTGGCTTTGCTCGCGGCATTGGTAGCACTGGGCCCTCTCAGTGTCGACATGTACATACCCGCAATGCCGAGCATGATGACGGCGCTGGGTACTGACATCAGCAGCATGCATCTCACCTTGAGTACCTATCTCGCAGGCTTTGCGATCTTCCATCTTGTTTGCGGCCCCCTGGCTGATCGGTTTGGCCGTCGGCCCGTTCTGATCGGTGGCACAATTCTGTTTGTGGCAGCATGCCTGGGCTGCGCTTTCTCCACCACGGTGGAAGAGCTGATGATCTACCGGTTTATCCAGGGTGTTGGTGCGTGCGTGGGGCCAACACTTGCGCGTACTGTTGCGCGGGATGTGTTTGGGCCGACCAGAGCCGCGCGCGCGTTGTCACTCATAGCGATGTTGATGGCACTGGCACCGGCAGTAGCGCCGACGTTAGGCGGCATTCTTTTACTATGGCTACCGTGGCCGGTAGTGTTTGTATTTCTAGCCATTTACGGTACGGCCATGGTGGCGCTTATTCACGTTTTTCTACCGGAGTCTTTACCGGTACGCCAAAGTCTGCACCCGGTTTCCATTGCACGGAACTACCGCACGCTATTTCGAGACCCATTGTTTCTGCAAGTCACGCTAGCCAGCTCAATGATCTACGCGGGGCTATTTACCTATCTGTCTTCTTCCAGCTTCGTGTACATCAACATGCTCGGTGTACCCGTACAGTACTTTGGCTTTATCTTTCTCACTTCAGTCGCAGGCTACATGCTGGGCAGCGCTATCAGTGCCCGACTCGCGCGCTCTCACCCGTCCGAGTACACCGTACTCACGGGCGTTGGAATAGCCGCTGGTTCGATGAGTGCCATGCTGGTAGGGTCAACGCTCTGGCCCATGAGTATTGCTGCCCTCATGCTGCCTATGATTTTCTATTCAACCAGTATGGGGCTGGTGCTGCCCAACGCCATGGCCATTGCATTGCGTCCCTTTCCACAAATCGCGGGTACCGCTTCAGCCATGCTCGGGTTCATTCAAATGGGAATCTCCGGCCTTGCCTCAGGCCTGATCGGCGTTTTGTTGGCTGATACCCCTGAGCCAATGGTTTACCAGATGTCTGCCATCACGCTCATCGCCGTGTTGCTAAGCCTCAACCTGTATCGTAGTAACAAACGCTCGCAGCCCTGAGCTATAGACAGCCCTGAGCTATACACAGCCCTGAGCTATACACAGCCCCGAGCTGCACAACAGCCTCTAGCCGCACGTGAGTCTTCAGCCGCGAACAGGACCCGCCAGCCCAGACATGCGAGTCCTGAGCAGTTAACGACCCCTGCCCGGAGCGTAGGTCTGGCCAAAAACGTTGGCCTGATCAACGGTACAGGCCTGACCGAAAGCCCAGCCCTGTGGCATACTCAGTACAGATGTTTTGGGAGAACAACGCGTGCAAATCGCCACTGACGTAACACAACTAATCGGCAACACCCCTTTGCTCCACCTCAAACACGTGTCGGAGCAAACCGGTTGCACAATTTTGGGCAAGGCTGAGTTTCTTAATCCCGGCGGCTCGGTTAAAGACCGCACAGCACTGGGTATCATTCGCGCCGCCGAGGCAGCCGGAGAGCTGCAACCGGGCGGACGCATTGTTGAGGGCACCGCGGGCAATACCGGTATTGGGCTTACCCTGCTGGCGAACGCGCTGGGGTATAAAAGCACGGTGGTAATGCCCATTACCCAGAGCAAAGAAAAGATCGATGTGCTGGAATTGCTAGGCGCCGATTTGCATTTAGTAGGAGCAGCTTCCTACAACGATCCAAACCACTACGTTCATACCGCTGGACGCATGGCAGAGAAGTTTGCCAGCAAAGAAGAACACGGTGCTATTTGGGCGCGCCAATTCGACAACCTCGCAAACATGGAAATTCACCGCACCACCACGGGCGAAGAAATCTGGCAACAAACCGACGGTAAAGTGGATGGCTTTATCTGCGCTATGGGAACCGGTGGCACCCTGGCTGGCGTTTCCCTGGCCTTGAAGGAACACAACGAGAGCATTGTCATTGGTATCACCGACCCGGCCGGAGCATCACTGTACGAGTATTTTAGTTCCGGTGAAGTAAAACCCACCGAGGGCTCCTCCATCATAGAGGGCGTGGGCATCAGCCACGTTACCGAGAACGTAGCCAGGGCCAAAGTTGATGTCGCTTTTTCAGTGACGGATGAAGAGGCCCTACCGTATATCTTTGACCTACTGAAGCACGAGGGCCTGTGCCTGGGTGGTTCTGCGGCGCTTAACATCGCCGGTGCAGTGCGTCTGGCGGAGCACCTTGGCCCGGGACACACCATTGTTACTGTGCTGTGTGACTACGGCAATCGCTACCAGAGCAAGTTGTTCAATCCGGTATTTCTGGAGAATAAAGGTCTGCCGGTGCCCGAGTGGCTGGTAATCTGAGGGGTCTGTAAGCCACGGCCCGATCAGGCCGTGGGGTTAACTTTGAGTAAAACGAGAGGCTAAAGTAGTTATCTACAGTCGGTAGCTTCAGTACTTAACTTCACTACTGAACGACAGCTAGTGCCTACGCTAATAAACTACAGCAGCGCCCTATTTGGCGCGCGCAGCGCGTTCTTTCTCGACCAGGAAGTCGACCACTTTCAACATCTCTGCCTGACTACCCGCTTTGCGGCCACTGATGTAGTACTTACCCGCTACCATCAAGGCAGGCGTGCCTGTAAGGCCAGCCGCAACACCCTGTGCCTTTATCTTACTTACCTGGCTGCCGATGCCAAAGGACGTAAAGGTCTTGTTGAACTTCTCAAGCTCTACACCATTGGCGGTGAAGATCTCGGCAATTTCAGATTGTGATCCCAGCGGTTTACGCTGCAAGTTCATCGCCTGAAAAATTGCGGTATGCACCGCCTCGCCTACGCCGAGCAATTCGGCGGTGTAATACGCTTTGGCGTGCAGCCCCATCACATCGCGCCACACGGCGGGAGCGCCGCGAAAGCTCATGTCTTCAGCCATGCCCTTTTTCCACTGCTTGATCATGGGCTCAAAGGTGTAACAGTGGCCGCAGCCGTACCAGAAAAATTCCGCCACTTCGATCTTGCCCGGCTCTGCCGTCCAGGTGCTGGGTGTGATCAGGTCATAGTGCACACCAGCAACATACTGCGGCGAGACCGGTTCATCGGCGGCGGCACAGGACAAGCTGAATGCCATCAGTGACAGGGTCAGTAACAAACCTCTAAACATGTTTTTCTCCAATCAGTTCGGGGTATTTAAATCAGACAACACAGTGGGCTGAGGGTTCTTCAGCGGAAAAAAAAGGTGGCATAAATGCCACCTTTTCTAGCGCCAAATCTTAGTTCAGTCCAGCAGCAAAGCTTGCAACTGCTTCGATCTCTTTGTCGCTGAGGCCAAAAGCAGTACTGCGCATAATTTTGGTATCGCCGTCATTGGTGCGGCCAGTCGCGTCCTCATAACCCGTACGGTAAGCACGCAGCTGATCAGCAATATACTGAGTGTGTTGGCCGGCCAGTGCGGGGTAGCCGGCAGGACCATTGCCCTGTCCGGTGGGCGAATGGCAAGCCGTGCAGGCTGCGACACCGCGTTCTGCTATACCCGCGCGATAGACTTTTTTACCCAGCTCCAGCATGTCCGGGCTTGTCTGGCCGCCGCTGCGCGTCTCGGCAGCGTAGAACGCAGCCAGGTCAGCAAGGTCCTGATCGCTTTTGCCGTCCAGTTGCCCGGCCATAGTTACAATACTGCGCCGACCATCGCGAACATCTTTCATCTGCTTGAACAGATATTTTTCGCCTTGTCCGGCAAGCTTGGGGAACGGCGCCATACTATTGCCGTCAGCACCGTGGCAAGCACCACAAACAACGGCGTTAGCTTCACCTGCAGCTGCATTGCCCGCAGGCATGGGCTGGGCGGAAAAACCGTTTGAAGCCCAGCCAAGAGTCAGGCTGAGCAGGATGGCTATTTTCTTCATGTGACTTCCAGATTAAAACGTGTGAATAAAGGCTTACTTAGCCGTGGACATGTATTCAATCAGCGCCTTGAAATCGTCAGGGGTGCACTCTTGGCACATGCCCTTGGCAGGCATCGCGCCCATCCCCTTAATAGATGATGCCACCAGCGCATCCATCCCTTTAGCAAGGCGCGGTGCCCAGGCTTCTATATCACCAGTTTTGGGGGCATTTGCAACACCCGCAGAGTGACAAATGGTACAGTACTTGTTGTATTTCTCTTCGGCATCGGCGACAACGCCCGCACTAAAAACCATCAGCAATACGGCACAGAATTTCTTCATACTTATCCTCTCGTCGCTTGGTGGTCTTTACCACGCAAGCATTTGATTACAGGCAAAAAAAAGCTGTGGCATTATATACGAGATAATCACACCAAAAAAGGCAATACCTTCTCATGACCGAGCCGGAACCGGCAGCCGCCCCAGAATCACCCCACTACAGGCGTGCTCAGTTTTTAACCAGTGCGGCCAAGCTCAACCAATGCCCTCCTGATACAGGTTGGGAGGTTGCCTTTGCGGGCCGATCAAATTCTGGAAAGTCTAGTGCAATCAATAGCTTAACAGACAATAAAAAGCTCGCTAAAACCTCCAAAACACCGGGTAGAACCCAGTTATTGAATTTTTTTGAGCTGTCAGATGTGCAGCGCCTGGTGGATTTGCCCGGCTACGGCTTCGCCAAAGTGCCTGAGGCGGTAAAGAGAGAATGGACCAAAACGCTGGAAAACTACTTACAGCGCCGAGAATCCTTGCGCGGGCTGATTCTGCTCATGGATGTGCGCCATCCTATGCAGGAATTCGATCGACAGATGCTGGAGTGGGCGCTGGCAGCCTCCATGCCAGTGCACATCCTGCTAACCAAGGCCGACAAACTGAAGCGCGGGCCCGCCAGCGCCGCCTTGCTGCAAGTCCGGGCGCAACTGGAGCCTTACGAGGAACTGGCCAGTGTGCAATTGTTCTCAGCGCTAAAACACCAGGGGCATAAGGAGCTGATCGCAGTACTGGATGCCTGGCTAACCGACGACAGCGTCTACGACGCGCTAGAGGCCGATGGGACTGAGAACGACGGGCCTGAGGACGATGAAGCTTAGCTAGAGGGTTTTTAAAGCCATAAAAAGACCTCAGCCACTACTAAAGAGAAGTGACCGAGGCACTTAGGGTCTCTTGGGGACAAGAGACATGCTCGCAGTGGCTCACGGAGATAAGCCACGCAGGATGTAGCACTCGCGCTACAGAATTTAAGACCGAGCGGATGCGGGCTAGTTCCTCAACGCGAAGAATTTTCCCGATCTAGGCGCCTCCGCTCGCAGCTTTCTCGATACCACAGCACTTTGCCTCAGTGTTCAAATTGTGTAAGTCGCAACCTATAACAAAACACTGCAAGACATGGAGTGTCGGCCATGCAAAATCTATCTCGACCATTGGCAATTCAGTTTCTTTTTGCGGCGATACTCGCCAGCGTTCAAGCCATTGCGTGGGCCGCCTAGCGGCTTCCTGTGTCCGCATTTGCCAGCTTGCCCTTGGTCACCGATGCGCTAGTGGGAAGTACGTGGCCTTCTTTTTCAGCAACAACAACGGCGAAACCTTACTTGCTACCCGCAACCTGGAGACTGGTGCTCAAACGAGAATCGTGAAAACCGATAACAGCAAATTTGTTTCCGATGGCTGGAATGGGCTAACGACGAACGTCTGCTTTTCAGTATCTACTATCCCAGCCGTCGCTAAGGAGTGGCGAGCAGAGAAACACGACTCATGCCCGCGGTGCGCGACGGCAGTGATACAAAAATTCTGGTTAAGCCTCGAAACAGAATAAAGGGCACCTCGGAGTATCTATCGCAGTTTTCTGATCGTCTGATCAGCTACCTTGACTTGTTAGGTGTCATTCTTGACGACCTGGTATGCCGGTAGAGTAGTTGCGTCAACTAAGCCACCCCTTCTTATTCTAGAATCCACCACCGCCACCATACTTGGGACATAAATTGGACGCGCAATATCATCAAACCACAGGGCACCACCGGGCGTCGCGATTAGGCAAGAATACCAGTCCAAATAGGCTTTGTAGGTTTCATCTTCCAACTGCCCTGTTTCATAGCGTGCGTACACACCCTGAAAGAAGAGTGACTGCCTGTTCATATATGCGCTATATCGGACCAAATCATCATGAGCAATGTCCGGGTAATTTCGTAGCCCCTCACCGAATATTTTCGCGATTTTGGGGTCACTCTCAGGCTCCATTACTGCCATGTACTCTCTGGCTACGCCCGCGCGATTTTCAGATTGAGCCGCTCTGGTGTTCCCTCGTATTTGAATCGCGAGATATATCAGAGTAGCCAAAACGGCTATGCCACCTAAAAAGTCACCGATGTTTCCTAAAGTCTCGAAATTCATGTATGACACCTAACGCCTGCCGCAACGGCGCGGAAACTGCGCAACAGTTTTTGCGTCCGGCCCCGCAGGGGCATATTGCCGGTTCTTGTTATGCGGTATGCGCATCGATCTCTCCAAATATCTGGTTAACCTCTACTGCAAAATCTGAATTCCAGACACCCGCTCTTTGGGAAAATACATGTCTGTAAGCGGGAAGATCAAAATAATTACTTATTACTTGTCGCATTGCCCGCCAATCTTCTGGAGTCATAGTGCCCAAGGCAAACTGCGCGAAGTAGTTTTCGAACAGCCGAACGTGTGCAGTAATGTGTACACGAAGAGCATATGTTTCTTCGGCATCAAGCTCTTCGCCAGAATACATTTTGAACGAAACGGCCCGTAAATATGGATCTGTCACCCGCGAATTTAGATAATTGATCTGGCTCTCCGCGAGGGACTGTCGAGTGTGCGCACGAGTTATCGCCGAACTCTGACGAACTTGGATCGCCAGATACACTAGCGTTACAAGAACGGCGATGGCTCCGAGAAAATCACCTAAATTTCCTAGATCGTCAAGAGTCATGAGATCACCTTAAGCCGCATAACATTTAAATATACGGAATCGGTCCATATAACACCGATTCTCTGTATGTGAATTTGAGCAAGTCTGGATTTCCATATAAATCAACCTCCTAACAATTTCGGTGGCGCGTATATCCGTAAATACAAGGAATGCTATGTGTGACGAGCTTCAGCTTTGCGTCGAATGGGTTCGCTCAGATCATTCTAGCGTAATGCCCCCTAAATAGGCGAAAGAGGTCTAGATCGTTGTCCGTTCAAGAGTTCAGGCGTAATCCATTATCACCTCATTAGGGAAATTAGCAGATCGGATTTCGGCGACCAGCAGCAGCGCAGATCGAAATTGAGACTGACCCCGCCTTTTCCTTGTCCTGCCATGCAGCAACCAATGCCAATTGAACCGAGATGTTTATAGTCTCGGCTAGCCGTCTGGTGCCAAGGGCCGCTATCGCCTAAAAGGCGGGCAATTAGTCTACAATGAGCCGAGGGTCTGTTTGTGCCTCTAAACAAATATTTCTTAAGTATTATTCTTAAAGGGTCAAATTGACCCAGGAGTTTGAAATGAAAAAATTGCTGACATCACTAGCACTGCTTAGCCTCTGCTCATTCACTGGCACTGCGTTGGCACAGGACTTGGGTAAGTTAGTCGAGGCTGTAGACAAGGATAAAGCGGTAGAGTCCGTCGATACCGATAAACTGACTGAAGCCGTAAGTAGTGATGGTGTAGATTATAAGAAGGCTGCTGAGGCCGTTGATACGAAAAAGGCAGCGGAATCAGTAGATATGGACAAAATCAAAGACGTAATGTCCAGCCCAGAGTAGCAGACTATCGTACTTGGACTTCTGTGGGTGTTTGCTTTTCACACGAAGTGAACCCTCAGATTTCTAGGTTTTGAATAGCTGTTAGGGCCGCAGTTAGGCGAAAACGAGCCCAGTTATATCCCTCTTGCAGCGCATTGGACACTTTTCTTACCATCTCATAAGAGACGTTGGCGTGTAGTTGGCTACTTTTCGAACTGGGTCGATTAGTAGTTTGCTGTTCTTTTACCGTCTCACCCGCGGCATTCGATTGGGAGGTGCTGTAAAGGTGCGGATTGACTCCCCTGGCCATCGCCAGGGATGCAGAGCCATGACATTGTGTTCCCTGCATTGGTGGTGCCAGAAAGGCTAAAGAAAGATATTGCCGAGTAACTGGGGGGCCACTTCCATCCCACAAACTATTGTATACAGCTGCGCTGAGATATACCGACCCACCATTATACAAAACTGAAGGACCAATCTTGACGAACGAGATCAGACTGTCCGCAGGACGAGAGGCTGTGTTGATACCGAAATATGAATTAGCGGCCGGTTAACCCCCATTATAGGCCACATAGGCCTCTACCAGCTGACTCGCCTCTTCCAAGTCTAAAAGCACACCATCCACGTTTGCTGGACAGTACTCTATTACACACCTGAATTCAGGCACAACATAGAACAGGCTATCCGAAGCAATAACTGCCTCGATGACTGCGTTTCCTTCGGCTCCCACAGTGGATACGATACAGGTAGGGTTGGTTGAATCGGCACACAAAGAACCCTCTCCTGCGCGCCACTTAACGAACTCATAGCCCGCTCTTGGTTGGGCGGTGAAGGTCTCGGTAAAGTTTGTATCAGTTACCTCGAACTCACAGGTACGACCTTCAAAGCAGTGGCGCTCACCAGATGCGGAAACCACATTGCCACCCTCAAATACAGCAGCACCAATTCGACAACCCGTCATAGATATGACAGTGGCGATAATCAACATGTTGACCAGAGTGCCTTTCATGGTTTTCCCCTGTGTCGAATTAGAATTCGATAAGTAAAGTATGTCTGTCTGTCTGTCTGTCCAGCATAAAAGTACAGTGAGAATTGTCTGAAATGGCCAGCGGGCTAGGGCCGCCTGAGGCGTCAGCGGACCCTAGGCGAACGACCGGTTGAGATCGCAGTCGGAAACAGACCCTCGGATTATTCTAGGCTAATGTCCCTTAATAGGCGAAAGCGGAAGTGATAGGTAATAGGGCCAAGCCTCACAGTTTGCTTCTTCATGTACCAAAGTCTATAACACTAATGTCAAAGGTAGGGTCTGACTCTGGATTCGCACTCTCTTTTGAGGCCCACCACAACAACCACGACGGATCGCGACAATGAAAATTGATCACATCAAGCTCTATCACTATCCAGCGACCCGAAGTAGCCGCGTCAAATGGCTGCTACATGAAATATACGAGGATAATTTCGAGGTTGAAGTCGTAGAACTCTATGACGGTGTGCAATACGATTCCGATTTTCTCCGTAAGAACCCCAATCACAATGTGCCACTACTGGAGTTCACTCTCAGCACGGGAAAAATTCGGAGTATGGTCGAAAGCGGTGCCATGGTTTCGCTGCTAGCTGATATCAATCCACAGAAGAATCTTGCTCCACTTCCCTCCGAATTCTCGGAGGAGCGAGCCGACTATTTGCAAATGCTACATTTCGCAGCCTCGTGGTGGGATATGATGCTCTGGCAAATTCGGGTAAACAAGCATGTATTACCCGACGCCGAAAAAGATGAAAAAACGGTTGAGCGCTACATGAACAAAATCAGCCAGGAAGTCGAACCACAATTACTTGCACGGCTCGCACAGCATGATCATATCTGTACGCCCGACTTCAGCGCAGCGGATTGTATTGTGGGGCATAACATCTTGTGGTCAAAAAGTTATGGTCTTTGCCAGGACCCCCTGTTTGGCGATTATCTGTCGCGGCTGTCTAAACGACCGGCATTCTTAAGCGCCTTTGCAGATGCTCATGAGTTTGATCCCGTGCCGCCAGAAAACGCGCTGTTGTCGGGCAAGTTTACCGGCTAGTGTGTTCTATCCAAGCAGTACCCACTGAAGCGTAAGAAAGCGTAGATTGATCAAATGAAGAAGCCCGCCAACCGAGCGGGCATTTTTGTGCCTGAGATATGGAAACGCTAACGATCGCTTGTAGGCGAAAACGGTCATCAGATCGGTATCTCATAGAGCACCGTAAATTTGATCAGGCCTGAACTCGTTCAGCTAGTGCGCCTGATCCCAATTTTCCCCGGATCCTGCTTCTACAAGCAGAGGCACCGCAAGCGTTGCCGCACCCGACATCAAACTGCATATTTCTTCTGACACACCTTCCACTTCAGCGCTGGGTACTTCAAACACTAGTTCATCGTGCACCTGCATGATCATGCGCGTGTCGGTGCTGCCCTGCCCCAGCCAGTCATCTACTGCAAGCATGGCCCTTTTAATGATGTCTGCCGCTGTGCCCTGCATGGGCGCGTTGATCGCTGTGCGCTCTGCCGCTTGTACACGCATCTTATTGCGCGCGTTTATTTCCGGCAGGTACAGACGGCGACCAAAAAGTGTTTCTACGTAGCCCTGATCTTTTGCCAGTGCGCGCGTGCTATCCATGTACTGCGCTACGCCAGGATAGCGCTCAAAGTAACGATCGATGTATTCCTGCGCCTCATGCCGGCCCAGGTGCAATTGTTTCGCAAGGCCAAAAGCAGACATACCGTAGATCAAACCGAAGTTGATCGCTTTGGCTTTACGCCGTTGTTCTGTCGTCACCGCGTCTAATTCAACTTCAAATACTTCTGCTGCGGTGGCGCGGTGCACGTCCTTACCTTCATTGAAAGCCGTCATGAGGCCGTCATCGCCAGACAGGTGCGCCATAATGCGCAGCTCAATCTGTGAATAGTCCGCGGCAACAATGCTGAACCCTTCCGGCGCGATAAACGCCTGGCGTATGCGCCTGCCCTCCTCAGTACGAATCGGAATGTTCTGCAGATTAGGGTCGGTAGACGATAGCCTGCCGGTTGCCGTCACCGCCTGATGATAAGACGTGTGTAAGCGGCCCGTTGCCGGATTCACCATTTCTGGCAGTTTGTCGGTATACGTTGATTTCAGTTTACTCAGACTACGGTATTCCAGCAGCACTTTGGGTAATGGATAATCCAGTGCCAGCTCTGCCAAAACGTCTTCGGCGGTTGAAGGCGCGCCCTTTGGCGTTTTCTTTACTACGGGCAGTTCGAGTTTTTCGAACAGTATTTCACCCAGTTGCTTGGGGGAACTAAGATTGAATTCCTGGCCGGCCAACTCATGGGCCTGGGTCTGTATCTCCAGCAGACGTTCGCCCAACTGCCCGCTTTGTGTTGCCAGCATTTCTCGTGATATTAAAGCGCCCTGCCGTTCGATACGCGACAGCACAGGCACCAAAGGCACTTCTATATCGGTGAATACGTCCGTTAAAGCGCCCTGCCCTTCGAGCTTTGGCCATAACGCCTGATGCAACCGCAGGGTGATGTCAGCGTCTTCTGCAGCATAAGGGCCCGCTTCTTCCAGCGTGATCTGGTTGAACGTCAGTTGCTTGGCGCCCTTGCCAGCAATGTCCTGAAAATGAATGGTGGTCTGCCCGAGGTACTTTAGCGCCAAGCTGTCCATATCGTGTCGCGTGGCCGTGGAGTCCAGCACATAAGATTCCAGCATTGTGTCAAAGCGAATGCCACGCAGAGTGATGTCATGATTGGCCAAGACATTTGCGTCGTACTTTAGGTTTTGACCGACCTTTGCCCTGCCTTCATCTTCCAACAAAGGTTTTAACGCCGCCAATACAGCCTCAGCATCAAGCTGCTCCGGTGCGCCCATATAGTCGTGACCAAACGGAACATAGGCTGCCCGGCCCGGTTCTACGGCAAACGATACGCCCACTACCCGCGCCTCCATGTAATTGAGGCTGGTGGTTTCGGTATCAAAAGCGAACAGCTCGGCTTTTTCCAGTTCCGCAAGCCAGGCATCAAAAACGCTTTGCTCGGTAACGACGTCGTAGTCGGTTTCTATTTTGACTGCGGTAACGGCGGGAGCTTCGCCCTCCCCCAGCAACTCATCCAACCAGGAACGAAACTCCAGCCGGGTGAACCAATCTACCAACGCCTGTGTGTCCGGCTCTGCGTTGGCAAAATCGCCGGGAGCTTCAGGCAATGGCACGTCAAGTTTGATGGTGGCCAA
>JBLFXU010000024.1:0-16667 GCA_047609575.1 Bacteroidia bacterium
GTATGTAGAGCGAGTGAGGAATGCCTTGGGTGGCCTGACGCTGGTGACGGAGGTTGTGTTACCGGACGGCGAGCAATACAAAAATCTCGAAACCCTTAACTCGATTTTTGATCAGGTCATGGCAGCAGGTCATAATCGCAGCACGACCTTTATTGCCGTGGGCGGTGGCGTAGTAGGTGATGTCACCGGTTTTGCGGCGTCTTGTTACCAGCGTGGCGTCAACTTTATCCAGATCCCTACCACGCTGTTGTCGCAGGTGGACTCCTCCGTGGGTGGCAAGACGGCGGTGAACCACCCGCTGGGCAAGAATATGATCGGCGCTTTTTATCAGCCCTCTGCGGTCATTATTGATATCGATACGCTGCAAAGTTTGCCGCCCAGGGAATTTTCCGCCGGGTTGGCGGAGGTTGTGAAGTACGGGCTTATTAGTGACGAACCGTTCTACCATTGGCTGCGTGACAATATGCCGCAGCTAATGGCGCGTGAGGAAGCGGCGTTGGCTGAAGCCATTGAGCGCAGCTGCTCGAACAAAGCGTTGGTTGTGGCACAGGATGAGCGAGAAGCTGGCTTGCGCGCCAATCTAAACCTGGGGCATACCTTTGGTCACGCTATCGAAACGTCTGTGGGTTATGGTGAATGGCTGCATGGCGAGGCCGTAGCTGCCGGGATGGTGCTGGCGCTGGAAATGTCGGCCCGCCGTGGCTGGATCACGCCGGAAGAGGTAGAAACCTTCAAGGAAATGTTGCGCGGCATGCATCTGCCGCTGAATCCCCCTGCTGACATGGATGCCCAGATGTTCCTCACCCTTATGGTGCGTGACAAGAAAGTGATAGACGGTCGCCTGCGTCTGGTGTTGCTCACGTCTATTGGTGAGGCCTGTATAGTTGATGATGCCACCGAGCAAGAGATCGCGAGTCTCTTTTAAGCGTAAGTTTATACATCGACTTACCCATCGATACACCACGTTTGTCCCATTCTGATCCGGCAGGTAAAATAGCCCCTTTTTTGGCCCAGCTTGTGTTGCTGGCCAGTGTTATTGCCTGGCATTCCTGATTCGGTGCAGTCCCATAAGCACCTGTCGGGCAAGCGGGCGCAGGTCCATTCCATCCAAGAGACAGCAAAACAATGACTGAACTAAAGAACGACCGCTTTTTGCGCGCCTTGCAGCGTCAGCCGGTAGATCGTACCCCGGTATGGATGATGCGACAGGCGGGCCGCTACCTGCCTGAGTACCGGGCGACGCGGCAACAAGCCGGTTCGTTTCTTGATTTGTGCAAAAACGCTGAGCTTGCCTGCGAGGTCACCATGCAGCCGTTGCGTCGCTATCCAATGGATGCGGCGATTCTGTTTTCCGATATTCTCACGGTGCCTGACGCACTGGGGCTTGGCCTGTATTTTGAAGAAGGGGAGGGCCCCAAGTTTCACAAGACCGTGCGCTGCGAGGCAGACCTGGCGGGCCTGAACAACTTCAACGCGGTAGATGACCTTGGCTATGTCATGAACGCTGTGTCTACCATCCGGCGCGAGTTGGCGGGCCAGGTGCCGTTGATTGGATTCTCTGGTAGCCCCTGGACGCTGGCAACCTATATGGTCGAAGGCGGATCTTCAAAGGATTTCGCGCATATCAAGACAATGGCCTATGACAAGCCAGAACTGATGCATCAATTGTTGTCTCTGTTGGCCGATGCGGTGGCGGATTACCTCAGCGCACAGGTGGACGCAGGCGCGCAGGCGCTGCAGATTTTTGATACCTGGGGCGGCAGCCTTAGCGCGGCAGGCTATGAAGAGTTTTCGCTGCAGTATATGCGTCGGGTAATTTCACGCCTGCCAACGGAAGCTGATGGGCGCAAAGTTCCGGTGATTGTGTTTACCAAAGGCGGTGGTCAGTGGTTGGAAACTATTGCCCAGTGCGGTGCGCAGGCGGTGGGTATTGACTGGACCACGGATATTCACAGCGCCCGGCAGCGCATAGGCGATCAGGTCGCCGTGCAGGGGAATATGGACCCCTCCATGCTATTCGCGTCACCGCAACGCATTCGCACCGAGGTGGGAAATATTTTGGCAGGTTACGGTCAGGGACCAGGGCATATCTTCAACTTGGGCCATGGCATTACTCCAGGGGTTAACCCTGATCATGTGACTGCATTTGTCGATGCGGTGCAGGAGCTATCACCGCAATATCACACTGACATCTAACTCGCTTCCTGCTTTGCCCCTTCTTCATCGCAGCAAAAGCCGTGATCCATTTCCAGTGCAGGTGATTCCGATGACGGGCGGCCGACGATTTTAGCGGGCACGCCTGCAGCGGTTGTGTGAGGTGGCACGTCTTCGAGTACCACGCTGCCTGCACCAATCTTGGCGCCTTCGCCAACCGTGATGTTGCCAAGAATTTTGGCCCCTGCGCTGATCAATACGCCATCACCGATTTTAGGATGCCTATCGCCTTCGTCCTTGCCGGTTCCGCCTAGCGTTACCGACTGCAAGATTGAGACATTGTTGCCTACTACGGCAGTCTCGCCGATGACGACACCGGTAGCGTGATCCAGCATAATTCCTTGACCCAACTTCGCCGCAGGGTGAATATCTACGCCAAACTCCACCGACATCCGGTTCTGGAAGAATAGCGCCAGTGGCTGGCGGCCTGACTGCCACAAGCAATTGGCGATACGATAGGTTTGTAGTGCATGAAAGCCTTTGAAATACAGGAACGGGATGCACAATTCGTTGCAGGCTGAGTCGCGGTCTTCTATTGCCTCCAGATCTGAGCGCACCGCGTCGTGTATGCCGCAGTCACCCTCCAAAGCCTCCAGCATCACTTCGCGCAGCAGTAGCGAAGATGCGGTGGGGCTGTCCAGTTGGCTGGCCAAATGAAAGCTCAGCGCCAGTTCCAGCCGGCTGTGGTTGAGGATAGTGGCGTGCAGGAAGCTAGCCAGTATTGGCTCCTTCGTGGCATGCAACTGTGTCTCCCGCCGAATGCGATCCCAAACGGGGTCAGCCTTTCTTTCGGACATGGGTCGATCTCCCTGATTTGAACCGGCACTTTAGCCTATTCAGTTAGAACCGTCAGCCACTTATGCTGAGGCTCCCGGTCCAATGGCTGCAAATTCAGGACCTGGCGGATTGGCCCATTGCTGCCCGGTTTCACACGAACGGGCTCTTAAGCGAGGCGTTGAAACGCCATAGTGGGTGCCCACTCTTGCGGTATTTGCGTTCAAATAGGCTGATGTCGGCCTTCTCATCAGGCACCCGACTGACGTAGCCTGAACCCCCTGCCAGGTGCACCGCAACACCAAATTCCTCGATGTAAGTCTGCCAGTTGGAGCGCAGCTCCAACTGGCCACCCAGGCGCAGTAGCGCAGGGAACGCGGGATGCCCATGCACCCTGCGCTGTAGCTGGGCGCTCTTTGGCCACGGGTTGGGATAAAACAGGTAGTGATGAGAGAGGACCTCGCCGTCAGCGGCCAGGGCGTGCCAGATATCTTCGCAGCGGGCCTGCAGCAGAACGCAGTTCTCAGTCTTTTCCCCCTGATGTTTGGTCAGCCTGTAGTCCGATTTATCGATACCGACCACTAGGTGCTGCGGGTGCTTTTTGGCCAGTAGTGCCGTGCTGTGGCCGGTACCACAGAAAGAATCCAGCACCATTGGGCCGGGGTAGGCAGTGCGTAGCTGGCACAGTTGCTGGTATGCGGTGATGCTGTGCGGGTGTGCAGGGGATTGGTCCGGGTGATCCCTGTGGCGCTGCACGACCTCTGCCAGGCGCGGATGCAGGCCGGTTTGGTTGCTGCTGATCTGTCGTGAAGTGCTCTGCATTGTCTTCAGGTTGTCTTCAGGTTGTCTTGGCTGAGATACGCTTGTTTGCGCTAGGTTTGATGTTGATCACGGTCGCTGCGATGATACCGGGCGAGAATAGCCATATCTACAAAGACGAAGTCACCTATGCGCGAAGACCTGCGGCCCTACTGGGTCAAGAAAACGTATCTCACACTCCGCGATTGCTATGTCGAGTACTTTCTGCGCCCCCAGTGCGAGTACCTTGGCCCCTATCGCAACATCATGAAGCCGTGGTATGTGCACATATCGGGCGGCAATATTCGTATTGGGCGCAATTTTACCGCCGTTGGTGAGCCTGGTAATCGTGTGGAAATTGGCGTTTGGGGCCGCGAGCAGGGAGAAGGCCGTATCCAGATTGGCGATGGCTGCCTGATGAGCCCTGGATCACGTATGAGTGCCAGCGATGAAATTATTGTGGGCAATGGCGTGATGTTGGCCAATGGCGCCTATGTCACGGATTCAGACTGGCACACCCTCTACGACCGTATGGTGCGGCCGGAACCCATGCCGGTGCACATTGGCGACAATGTCTGGCTGGGCGATCACGCGACGGTTCTTAAAGGTGTGACGATTGGTAAGAACAGTGTTATCGCGGCGCGGGCAGTAGTCACTAAAGATGTACCGGCAAACGTTGTGGTGGCCGGCAACCCTGCCAAGGTCATCAAGGAACTCGATCCGGAGCACGGCTTTCATACGCGCATGGATTACTATGCAGATCCTCAGGGTCTGGACAATTTCTTCGATATGGTCGACCGCGAGGTGCTGAAAAGTAATTCCTTCTGGCGCTGGCTATGGTCGGTATTGTATCCGCCGTCGAGGATTCGCTGAAGCACCGCCAATTACAGCAGCACTTGTAACAGCACTTATAACAGCACTTATAACAGCACTAAAGGCTCTTCCTGCAGGGCCGATAGTTGCTCGCGCAATTCGAGAATGTGATTGGCCCAATAGTTCTCTGTGTTAAACCAGGTAAAGCTGTGCGGAAAAGCCGGATCTGACCAGCGCCGCGCTAGCCACGCGGCGTAGTGCACCAGGCGTAATGTGCGTAGCGTTTCCACCCAGCGTAGCTGGCGCGGTTCGAAATCACAGAACTCTGAATACCCCTCTACCAGGTCCGCCAGCTGCAACTGTGCCTCGCGTCGATCGCCCGACAAAAACATCCACAGATCCTGTACTGCAGGCCCAGTGCAGCAGTCGTCCAGATCAACAAAGTGCGCCGTGTTATCACGCCATAGGATGTTGCCGGTATGGCAGTCACCGTGCAGGCGAATCTGGTCTTCCGGTTGCACCTCGGCGTAGCGCTCAACGACACGGCTTTCGATATCCTTGCTTAGCGTTTCATAAGCCGGGATGAGGGATCGGGGAATAAAATCCTGCTCGAGTAGAAATTCACGACTGTCGCTTAACATGCGCTGCACGGTGATGGGCTGGCGGTATTCAAACGGCTTTGAGCTGCCGACGGCGTGAATGCGGCCCAGTGTTCGGCCCAACACCAGCAGATTGTCCGGGTTATCCAGCTCGGGCGGATAGCCGCCTCTTCGCTTAAATAGCGTAAAGCGAAAGCCCTCGTAGCTGTGCAGGGTATTGCCCGCGTCGTCTTGCATAGGTGCCACGACAGAAATATCAGCTTCTACTAGCTCATGGCTGAAACTGTGTTCTTCCAAAATCTGTGCATCGGTCCAACGCTCTGGTCGGTAGAACTTTACGATAAGCGGATCGCCCTCTTCCAGTCCAACCTGGTATACGCGGTTCTCGTAGCTATTCAGAGCCAACAGGCGAACGTCGGATAAATAGCCAACGGATTCGACGGCGTCGATAACCATGTCTGGCGTTAACCGTTCGTAGGGATGCTCACTCATGGTTTGCTTACTGCCTCCATTAATAGCGCGACACTTTTAATCTGCGCAAATACGGCGTCGCCTACCTGCAGCTTCAGTTCGCTGGCAGACTTCCGGGTTATGCGCGCGAGCAGGAATTGTGAGCCTAACGACAGCCGCAGCATGAGGCGTGTCGTATCAGATTCCTGGATCTCACTGATTGTTACTCGAAGAATGTTCAAAATGCTGCTGTCATTGGGCTTGGAACGACAGATGCTGACATCGCGCGCAGGTATTCGCACTCTGCGCATTATGCCGGTGTCATCCGCCAATTGATTCACCCACAGCACCTGCCCATCCAGCGACAACTGTGTCAGCCCAAAGTTATCGTCATGCAGTGCAACGGGCGCAGTGATGATTGCCGCGGCCTGCTCTTCCTGCGACAGGCGAGAATCCAGTCGGCTGGAGAGCTCAAGCAGTGAACCCTGGTCCTGGACAGTGCCGTTGTCCAGCAATAGCAAGTGCTCGGCGATCTGGCTGACTTCTTCGATGTCGTGACTGACATAGAGCATGGGCAGTCGTAAACGCGTGGTCAGTGCCTGTAGGTATTGTAGACACTCTTGGCTGGCTTGATGATCGAGGTTGGCTAGTGGTTCATCGAGTAACAGTAATTGTGGTGCACAAAGCAGTGCTCTAGCGATGGCCACTCTTTGCTTTTGCCCCGCGGATAAAGTATCGGGCATCTGCGCCAGTAGCTCATTCAGTGCCAACCAATCTGTTGCCTGTTCCAGTGTGACTGCTGCGCTGCGCTGCTGTCTTTTTACTGCGTACAGCAGGTTTTCGCGCACATTCAGATGTGGAAAAAGTCGTGCGTCCTGGAACACATAGCCTATGCCTCGTCTCCACGGTTCGACAAATTCACCGGGACCTTGCCAGTTAACATTCCCCAGACTGATACTGCTGTTGCCGAGTGGTGTGCGCAGGCCAGCGATGCAATTCAACAACGTGGTTTTACCGCTGCCACTTGGGCCGTAAATCGCCGTGACGCCTGTGCCGGGTAATTCGCACTGTAGGGAGAGTTTGAACTTGCCGCTGGTAGCATCTTCAATATTGAGTTTCAGGGCGCTCATGATTGTAAGCGCCATGCACGGGTATCGTTACCTCGGTAAAGCAAAAACAGCAGAGCCACGGAGAACACGACCAGTCCGATCGCCAGGCGGTGTGCCTTATCGAACTGTAGTGTTTCTACATAGTCGTACATGGCGATGGACAGCACTTGGGTTTCACCGGGTATATTGCCGCCGATCATTAGCACCACGCCAAATTCACCTACCGTGTGGGCGAATCCCAGACTCGCGGCAACGATAAAGCTGCGCCGACTCATGGGTGCCACCACCGAGATAAATTGATCTAGCGGGGTCGCGCCGAGGGTTGCGGACGCCTGCAGCAGCCCAGTTGGCACGCGCGCGAATGCTGCCTGCAATGGCTGTACTACGAAAGGCAGTGAATAGATAACGGACCCAATAACCAGCGCGCTGAAACTGAAGGCCAGTTGTTCGCCGGTGAGTTGTTGCCACAACTGCCCGATGGGAGTACCTGGCGCCAGCATTAGCAGCAGGTAAAACCCCAGCACGGTGGGAGGCAAGATCAATGGCAGTGCAACCAGGGCTTCGACCAATGCGGAACCGGTGCCACTTCTACGGGACAACCACCACGCCAGCGGCGTTCCCAGGATAAGCAGTAATACTGTGGTGATGCCCGCCAAAGCAATGGTCAGATAGATGGCGTCCAGTTCGGCGGAAGTCAGGGACACGGGTCATAACCGGCGCTAGTGATAACAGAGCGCACCCTATCACTTCGTAGCCAGTTGAGGTACCTGTCCAGGCGCTTGGATTTCTTCAGTATCAGCAGGTGTTGTTCCAGCGGTGCATGCCAGTCACTGGGTACCGGCGTGGCCTCGCGCGGTGCAATTGACTGCGCCAGCAAGGCGAGGTTCGTACCTCCTGTGTGCCAGAACTGGTACGCCTGTACCACGTTATTACCGCGTACGAGTTTTCTTGTACTACCGCTGGCGAACTCATCGCGAGAGAGAACGGCCTGCGCGGCTCGGCCGTAGGGCGCAGTAACCGGATTGGCAATGGCGACGCTCAGTTCGGGTAAGGCAAGTTGATCGAGATTGCCGTTGCCGCCGACCAGCGCCAGTTTGCCCACGGCGTAACACTCCGGAGGAAGCATGGATGTGACACTGCGTAATGTTGCTGGCGTTTGTGAGTCTGCGGAGAAGAACACATCGAAAGGTGCGCCATGGCGAATCTGTGTTGCCAATACGCCGGTAGATGCGCTGCTGAGTGAAAGTCGAATGTTGTTGTCGCGCTCGAACTCCGGGTTGATGTGCTCCAGTGTGGCGCGAAAATTGGCTGCGACTGCGATACGCAGTACCTCGTCACCATGGCAGGGGGAGGTCACGAGCAAGATTAAAAGCAGGGTGGTGAGGCGCATGGGTAATCCGTTGTCAGGCGCCGGGAGCGGGTGTGCGCGCAAGACACCATATCTCAATGTGGCTCGCTCCGGCTTTAGCCAGTGCGCGGGCAATCTCGGTAGCGGTGGCCCCTGTGGTCAGCACATCGTCAATCACGGCGATTCGCAGGTTGTCACAGGGTCTGGTGACTGTAAAGGCACCGCGCAGATTGCCTGCCCGATCCCGGGCGTTGCTGCCAGATTGCACGGCAGTGGCGCGATGGCGTTTCAGCAGGTGGGTGTCAATTGCCGAGGTGGATAGTTCGGGGCAGACCTGGTGCAGCCGTTGGGCGAGCAACTCTGACTGGTTGAAGCCGCGGCGCCATTGCCGCCACCAGTGCAGGGGCACCGGTACTAGCAGGTCTACCGGCGTTGGCTGCGCTCTCTGCCGCCAGAGTTCGGCCAACAAAGGCGTCATGCCGAGGTCTCCCGAGTATTTCCAGCGGTGTATCAGGTGTCCTAGATACTCGCTATATAGCCAGGGAGCGATCACACCTACGAAGGGTGGAGGTTGACGCAGGCAGAGGCCACACCAGCGTCCCTGACCCTGGTCGGGCGGTAGAGGAATTGCGCAGCGGGCGCAGGCGTTGGCGTTGGCGGCCAGTTCAGCTTCGCAGTCTCGGCACAGGGGTAGCGAACGAAGGCTCGCCAGGCCGCATAGGGCGCATTGCTGAGGCAGTATAGCCTCCAGTATCTGCAGACCTGGGCTGTCAACCTGTCGGGTCATTTCAGGTTGACAGCCCGGGTCGCGTCGCTATCATAGCCTCATCCTTAAGCTGTTCATTTTGCAGGAAATTGTTATGTCTACAGCGAACACCGTCGCCACTGCCGCCGAGCAGGCCCAGTCACAGATGCGGGCACCGGGTGATATGCGCCACGACTGGAGCCGTAAAGAGGTCGAGGCCCTGTTTGCACAGCCGTTCAATGATCTGCTGTTTCAGGCACACACGCTGCATCGCCGCTATTTTGACCCAAATGAAGTTCAGGTCAGCACATTGCTTTCCATCAAAACCGGTGCCTGCCCAGAGGATTGTGCCTATTGCCCCCAGAGCACGCGTTACGACACCGGTCTGGAGGTTGAAAAGCTGATGGAAGTGGAGCAGGTGTTGGAGCAGGCCAGGGCGGCCGCGGACTCTGGTGCCACACGCTTTTGCATGGGCGCCGCATGGCGCAGCCCCAAGGACCGGGACATGCCCTACGTGGTTGCCATGGTCAAAGGCGTGCGCGAGATGGGACTGGAAAGCTGCATGACCCTGGGCATGTTGACCCAAAAGCAGTCACAGGAATTGGCCGAGGCCGGACTGGACTACTACAACCACAATCTGGATACGTCGCCGGAGTTCTATGGCGACATCATTACCACCCGCAGCTACAAAGACCGTCTGGATACCCTGGGCCATGTGCGTGACGCGGGAATGAAGGTTTGCAGCGGCGGCATTGTTGGCATGGGCGAAGGGCAGGGGGATCGCGCGGGCCTGTTGCAGGAACTGGCCAATCTTCCGCAACACCCAGAGAGCGTACCCATCAACATGCTGGTACGGGTACAAGGCACTCCGCTGGCGGATGAGGAAGATCTTGATCCGTTCGAGTTCATTCGTACCCTTGCTGTGGCGCGCATTCTAATGCCCGCCTCGCATGTGCGATTGTCTGCCGGCCGCGAGGAAATGAACGAACAGATGCACGCGTTGGCCTACTTTGCCGGCGCCAACTCCATTTTTTACGGCGAGAAACTACTGACCACAGCCAATCCGGAAGCGAATAAGGATATGGCGTTGTTTGCACGGCTCGGTATTCGTCCGGAGGCGCGCGAGGTAGATACAGCGCCGGAAGATCCCAATCCGCGTTTCTACAATGCCGCGGCGCATTGAGTGGTTGAATTTGCCGAGCGTCTCGCCCGGCGTGTCGAAGCGCATCGTCAGCAAGGTCTCTACCGGCAGCGCCTGAATCTTGAGTCTGCGCAGGGCCCGGTGGTGCAACTGGGCGGCACGGCGTACCTCAATTTCTGTAGCAACGATTATCTTGGGCTTGCCGCCCATCCACGCGTCATCGAAAGACTGCGCAGCGCTGCGATTCAATACGGCGTTGGCAGCGGCGCGTCACATCTGGTCTGTGGGCACAGTGTGCCGCATGAGGAGCTGGAAGAGGCGCTGGCAGAATTTACCGGCCGCAAGAAAGCTATTCTGTATTCCAGCGGCTACATGGCCAACATCGGCGTTCTCACCACCTTGCTGGAAAAGGGTGACTGCATCTTTGAGGACCGACTCAACCACGCCTCCCTGCTGGACGGGGGTCTCTACAGCGGCGCGCGCTTCCGTCGCTTCGGGCACAACAATGTGAATGCGCTTGAGCGACAAATGGAAAAGGCCTCCGGCCCTGCGCTAGTAGTGGTAGATGGCGTGTTCAGTATGGACGGCGACTGTGCACCCCTGCCCGAACTGGCTAGTCTTTGCGCGGCTAAAAATGCCTGGTTAATGGTAGATGATGCACACGGTTTCGGTGTGCTTGGCGAACAGGGAGGCGGCAGTGTTGAGCAGGCAGGGCTCGGTGTGGATGACGTCCCTATTTTGATGGCGACGCTAGGCAAGGCGCTGGGCACGGCGGGCGCGTTTGTCGCGGGTAGTGAATTACTCATCGAGGCGTTGGTGCAGCATTCGCGCAATTACATTTACACCACTGCCCTGCCACCGGCCCTGGCTGCGGCGACACTTGAATCTCTTACACTGTTGCGCGAAGAAGCCTGGCGCATAGAGTACCTGGGCGAATTGATAAAGCGGTTTCGCCACGGGGCGCAGCAACTGGGCTTACCCGTGGTGGAATCTGGCAGTGCGATACAACCTTTGCTGGTAGGTGATGCCGATAGGGCAATCCAATTGAGCGCAGCTCTGAAAAGCAGGGGGCTGTTGATTGGTGCTATTCGACCGCCTACCGTTGCCGCTGGTACATCGCGTTTGCGCGTAACCCTGAGTGCCGCACACACGCAAGCGCAGGTTGATTCCCTGCTATCTCATCTCGGCGATTGCTGGCAGAGTCTGTAATGCGAGTAGAGTTTTTGCCGGCAACCCAGGTGGCGCGCCAGGACCTCGTGTTGTTGCATGGCTGGGGCTGTAACCGGGAAGTTTGGCGGCCGCTGTTGGCGTACTTGCGCCCCTGGGCGAACATCACTCTGCTGGATATTCCTGGTTGCGCGCCCGGCGTAGTGACAGGCGCGACTCCCAATCTTGAACGGCTCATAGAAAGCATACTGAACGGTGCTCCCGAGCACGCGCTGTATGTCGGTTGGTCGCTGGGAGGGCAGCTAGCCGCGCAATTGGCGCAGCGAGCACCAGACCGTGTTGTCGGACTGGTGACCCTGTGCAGTAATCCCCGCTTTGTGGCACGCGAAGATTGGCCGGGCATGGCGCCAGACGTGTTCAGTGTCTTTCAGCGGGAGGTGGCCAGCGATGTGGCGGCGGCCCTGCGGCGCTTCGATGGCCTACAATCCAAAGGCTCCGGCCAGCAGCGCAGATTGATGGGTCAGCTGCGCGCCGCTCGTGGGGGTTCTGGTACTAGAGAACTCATGGCAGGCATTAACTGGCTTGAATCACTGGACCTGCGCGTGGCGCTGGCAGACCTGCCGCTACCGCAATTGCATTTGTTGGCAGAGCAGGACGCACTGGTGCCTATTGGTGTGGTTTCGGCTCTGGCCGATTTATTACAGTCTCAGGATTGCGCTGAAGTGAGGCAGTTGCCAGATTTGTCTCATCTGGCACCGCTGGAGGCACCGCAAGAGATTGCTGAAAACATTTATGAGTTTGCGTTGCGCCAGAGTTTTTTGGCACCGGCGAATCACGAGCCACAACAGTCGCTGGCAAAGTCGCTGGTTGCTGCATCCTTCAGTCGCGCCGCACAGGTCTATGATTCAGTCGCAGGTTTACAGCGGGATGTCGGAACACAGTTGCTGGGCAGTCTTGCGCAGTGCGCAGTAAAGCCTCGCACTTTGCTGGACCTTGGCAGCGGCACCGGACACTTTCGAAAAAGCCTGCGCCAGAAGTTTCCCGATGCGCACTACATAGGGCTTGATATCGCCGAGGGTATGGTGCGTTACGCCAAGCGAGACAGCGACGCAAACGCTGGTTGGTTGATCGCTGATGCTGAAGCCCTGCCGCTGGCAGCCGATTCAGTGGACCTGGTGTTCAGCAGTCTGTCGATACAGTGGTGCGAGCGGCCGCAGCATCTGTTTGCAGAATTAGCACGCGTGCTACGGCCCGGTGGATATTGCGTGTTTACATCGTTAGGGCCGCAGACCTTGTGTGAATTACGCAGTGCATGGGCGAGTGTGGATGCACATCAACACGTAAATCAATTTTTACCTTTGGAGGCGCTGGTAGACGCGGCGCAAAGCGTGCCGGGTATCAGGGTCAGTGTGGAGACACGTAACTTCCAAATGCACTATGCGCGGGTGGGGGACCTGCTCAATGAACTGAAAACCCTGGGCGCTCATAATATGAATCGAGAGCGGGCACCTGGCCTCACCAGCCGTCGGGCACTGCAGACGATGCTGCAGTCCTACGAAGAATATCGTCACGATGGCCAGTTACCTGCTACCTACGAAGTGCTATTTGGCTTTCTGGAGCGAGTTGAAACAGTGGAGAAAGCATGAGCAAGACATTTTTTGTGACTGGCACAGATACAGATGTGGGCAAAACCGTGGCGAGTTGCGGTTTGCTCGCAGCGGCCGCGGCGGCCGGTTTGAGCACCGCAGCTGTAAAACCTGTGGCCGCTGGCTGCGATGAAAATGGACAAAACGAGGACGCCCTGCTGCTTATCGAAGCTATGACGCAATCGCTCGCCTACGAGCAAGTGAACCCGGTTGCCCTGCGCGCTGCCATTGCGCCGCATATCGCAGCGGAACACGAAGGTACCCGGTTGCAGGTCAGCAGGCTGGCGGGGCTGTGCCGTGGGGTTATGTTGGGCCGCGCAGACTTTGTGCTCATAGAAGGGGCTGGGGGCTGGCGGGTACCGCTGAATTCGCGGGAAACCTTGGCAGATCTGGCGCGTGAACTGGGCGCGGGTGTGATCCTTGTGGTCGGCATGCGGCTGGGCTGCATTAACCACGCCTTGCTCAGTGCCGAGGCTATCCAGCGAGATGGCTTGCGGCTGGCCGGCTGGGTCGCCAATCAGCCCGGCACGCCAATGGCTTGCCATTCGGAGAACGTCCAAACCCTGCGGCACATGCTGCGCGCACCCTTATTGGGGGAAGTACCCTATTTGTCTGACCCTACGCCGGCGGCGGCAGCACAATACCTGGATATTGGCCCTTTGGAGGTGTCCTAAACGATCAGATCCAGCTAAATGGCCTCCGCGTATATAACTCCGCAACAGTGATTTGGAGCCCATTCGGCGCCAAAAAGGTATTTGACTTCCTGCTGTAAAACCGCAAAATGTGTGCACTGAACACATAGACGGTTTGCCCTGACATTACCTTGGGGTCACCCAGACTCAAATGAAGAGGATGTAACAATGCCCGAATATAAGGCACCCGTACGCGATATGAAGTTCGTGATCAACGAGGTACTGCAATCCGAGACGCTCTATCAGAGCTTGCCCGGCTGCGAAGAGGCTACCGAAGAGCTGATAAATACCATTGTGGATGAGGGTGCGCGCTTCGCCGAAGAAGTCGTGGCGCCTACTTATCGCAATGGTGATGAAGAAGGCTGTACCTGGAGTGAAGACGGCGTAACAACGCCAACCGGCTATAAGGAGGCCTACGCTCAATACGTGGAAAATGGTTGGCCTGCACTGCCTGCAGATAAACAATACGGCGGCCAGGGTCTGCCCAACCTGCTCGGCATTCTTATCAACGAATTGAATGGCTCCGCTAACTGGTCATGGTTGATGTATCCGGGGCTGAGCCACGGCGCCATCAACACGCTCGAAGAACATGGCGATGAAGCCCAGAAGCAGAAGTACCTCACTCGCCTGATCTCCGGTGAGTGGACCGGCACTATGTGCCTGACCGAATCACAATGCGGCTCCGATCTCGGCTTGCTGCGTGCTAAAGCCGAACTTCAGGCTGATGGCAGCTACGCCATAACCGGTACCAAGATTTTTATCAGTGCCGGCGAACACGACATGACTGAGAACATTGTGCACATTGTGCTTGCGCGGCTGCCAGGGGCGCCCGAAGGCACCAAAGGCATTTCCCTGTTTATAGTGCCCAAAGTTAATGTTAATGAAGACGGCAGTATCGGCGAGCGCAATGCAGTCCATTGTGGTTCCATCGAAGAGAAGATGGGTATTCACGGCAATGCTACCGCGGTGCTCAACTTTGACGGCGCCAAAGGCTTTCTCATCGGCGAGGAGAACAAGGGCCTCAACTACATGTTCACCTTTATGAACACTGCGCGCATCGGTACGGCTATCCAGGGCCTTGCGCACGCCCAATTGTCATTCCAGGGCGCGTTGAGTTATGCCAAGGAGCGCCTCGCAATGCGCGCCCTCACAGGACCAAAGAACCCGGACGGCCCAGCTGATCCCATCATTGTGCATCCCGACGTACGTCGGATGCTGCTGACGCAAAAAGCGTTTTCAGAAGGTAGCCGGGCATTCCTGTACTTTCTGGCACAGCAGGGTGACATTATGCAGTGCGGCGATGAAGACCAGGCCAAGAAGGCAGACGATTTGATGCAGTTGCTCACGCCCATTGGCAAAGCATTTGTCACCGAGGTAGGTTTTGAATCAGCCAACCTGGGAGTACAGGTCTACGGCGGCCATGGCTTTATCCGCGAATGGGGAATGGAGCAAATCGTACGCGATTCGCGTATCTCCACGCTTTATGAGGGTACTACCGGTATCCAGGCTCTGGACCTTGTGGGTCGTAAGGTGCTGGGTAGTGGCGGCAAGCTGTTGCTCGTTTTCACCAGTGTGATCGAGGAGTTCTGCGAAGCGCACGGCGGGGATGAAGACGCAGAGTTTGTTAAGCCTTTACTGGCGGCCAAGGACGAGTGGCTGGAGATTTCCATGAAACTCGGTGAGGCGGCAATGTCCAATGCGGACGAGGCGGGCGCTGCTTCGGTCGATTATCTGATGTACA
The DNA here is from genome assembly GCA_047609575.1 of Bacteroidia bacterium. Lineage (GTDB taxonomy): Bacteria > Pseudomonadota > Gammaproteobacteria > Pseudomonadales > Halieaceae > Marimicrobium. The sequence goes on from JBLFXU010000024.1 coordinate 15,238, forward strand.
GCGGCTATGTGACCCTGGGTTATTTCTGGGCGCGTATGGCGGCGGTAGCAAGGCAGAAAATTGCTGAGACTGATGGCGACACATCGTTCTATGACGCCAAAATCCTCACGGCGCGATTCTATTTTGAGAGACTGCTGCCTCGCACCGCGTCACTCAAGTTAACGATTGCCGCCGGAGCTGAGAACCTGATGGACATGCCGGAAGAACTTTTCGCAATGTGACGGCGAGACGGCAGGTGGAAGTCACACGTGACTTTCCGCTCGCGTAGGGGGAAACTAGGGCTTGTCCTTTTTTCCCTTTTTTTTTGATGCAGCCATAATCATGAGCCAGGAAACACCCGATAGCCAAGATCGTTCCTACGAGAACAGCTTGTACCCCGAAGACCAGAAAAGGGTCGATGAATTTGTCAGTCGCGGTATCAACTCTGTACAGCGAAAGCCCTTTAGACCAGGACGCTTATTACTAATATTGATCGGCGTTGTCTGGCTATTGGTAATGGTGAGCCAGTTCCTGGCGCGCTTTGCAGGTATCTAGTCGACATTAATGGTCTGCCCGGGCTGCTTTGCTATAGTGGCCCTTCCTAACTTTTCGGTGTGTGGCGCAGCCTGGTAGCGCACTTCGTTCGGGACGAAGGGGTCGGAGGTTCGAATCCTCTCACACCGACCAAATCGTAGCCCATTGATAGATCTGATTTCTTCGAATACCGAGTTCCAGGGCTATCTCATTGGCAGGACGATCTGATTCTCGCATCATCCGCACAGCTTCGACCTTGAACTCTTTGGGATAGGTCTTGTAAGGCTTTCTTTTTCTGTTCAAAAGAACACCCCTTGAGCGATATTGTTGGCGAATAAAAGTACCCGTTAAACTGGGGGAGCTTCACTCTGACCCCTTAACTTTCATTGAGTTAAATTGCCCCTAACCCTGGCCAATCTCCCGCTTCTCGGTACTATTCCACGGCGACTTTGGAGGTGGATCGACGAGAGGGGATGGCCACAATTCCAGGCTTTATTATTGTTGGTACTCAAAAAGGTGGCACGAGTTCCTTGTACAGTTTTCTCTGCCAGCACCCCAATATAAAGGCGGCTGCGCGCAAGGAAGTGCATTACTTCGACACCTATTTCGAGCATGGGATTAGCTGGTATACAAGGTGGTTTCCTGACCTTGCCCAGTCAGATAGAACAGGGGAGGTAAGCCCTTTCTATCTGTTTCACCCGCATGTTGCATCCAGTATCGTTAAAGCCCTTCTCTCCGTGAAAATCATTGTGTTGTTGCGTGAGCCGGTATTTCGAGTCTATTCACATTACCAGTTCATGTATCGTCGGCGCATCGAGGCCCTGACATCTGAGGAGGCACTGGCTGCTGAGGAACACCGCACCAGGCAGGGGGTGGAATAAACTGCTTTCCGGTAAAGCTAAAACCAGCCCGGGAAT
>JBLFXU010000025.1:0-16619 GCA_047609575.1 Bacteroidia bacterium
TTTCGAGTCTGGGTGCACGACGCTTTAATCGTTGGTCATGGTTATGGGCGTAGATCATGGCCACCGCCTGCATGATAGCGCACAGGTATAGCTGCGCGCCTGCAGTCTGCGTCGGCCTCGCCTCGCCTCGCGTACTTTGGGTAACCGCGCAGTGTGTTAACTAGCTGCGCAAATTTGGTTGCTTGTCGACGCGAACAACCGAGCACTACCTAGTGCCTGAAATGACGCATCCCGGTAAAGACCATCGTCATGCCATGTTCTTCTGCTGCGGCAATGACTTCTTCGTCCCTGATGGAACCGCCTGGTTGTATGACCGCGGCAATACCACGCTCCCCAGCAGCGTCGATGCCGTCGCGGAACGGGAAGAAGGCGTCGGAGGCCATGACGGAGCCGCTCACCTCAAGTTCAGCATGTTCCGCCTTGATCGCGGCGATGCGAGCAGAGTTAATGCGGCTCATCTGGCCGGCGCCCACGCCCACAGTTTGTCCGTTGGCGGCATACACGATGGCATTGGATTTAACGAATTTGGCAACCTTCCATGCAAACAGCAAGTCTTGCATTTGCTGCGGTGTTGGCTGCCGCTGGGTAACGATTTTCAGATCGTTCTCGCTGACCATACCTAAATCGCGGTCCTGTACCAGCAGTCCACCGTTCACGCGTTTGTAGTCCAGTGCAGGCAGGGATGCGCCCCACTCCCCGCAGACTAGCAGGCGAACATTTTTCTTTGTCGCCACAATCGCCACTGCTTCATCGCTAACAGACGGAGCAATGATGACTTCGACGAACTGGCGCTCGACAATCGCGCTGGCAGTTGTGGCATCGAGTGGACGGTTGAAGGCGATGATGCCGCCAAAGGCGGATTCGGTATCTGTGGCGAAGGCCAGGTCGTAAGCCTTGCCAATATTGTCGGCTACTGCCACACCGCAAGGGTTGGCATGTTTAACGATGACGCAGGCGGGTTGATCGAAATTCTTAACGCATTCGAGCGCAGCATCGGTGTCGGCTACGTTGTTATAGGACAGTTCTTTGCCCTGTATTTGTGTGGCGCTGGCGATGCCGACCTCGGCAGGGTTGGCCTCAGTGTAAAACGCAGCCTGCTGGTGCGGGTTTTCGCCGTAGCGCATTTCCTGCACTTTGTTGAATTGAGCATTGAAGGTGCGCGGAAAACTCTCGGAACCACCTGGCACCAGTCGGCCAAAGTGATTGGCGATGGCGCCATCATAGGCGGCGGTGTGTTCGTAGGCCTTGATTGCCAGGTTAAAGCGGGTGTCCATAGAAGTAGCGCCATCGTTGCTGCGCATCTCACTAATGATGTCGCCATAATCAGCGGTGTTTACCACAATGTTGACGAAACGGTGGTTCTTTGCCGCTGCACGTACCATGGTCGGTCCGCCGATATCGATATTCTCGATGGCGTCTTCCAGTGTGCAATCCGGCTTGGCCACGGTGGCCTCAAAGGGATAGAGGTTAACCACGACCATATCGATTGCATCGATGCCGTGATCTGCCATCACGCTGTCGTCTTGCCCGCGCCGGCCGAGAATGCCGCCGTGTACCTTGGGGTGCAGTGTTTTGACGCGACCATCCATCATTTCTGGAAAGCCGGTGTACTCGGCCACTTCTGTAACGGCCAAGCCATTTTCTGTGAGTAGTTTGTAGGTGCCGCCGGTGGACAGCAGAGCAACGCCCATGTCTGTCAGCTCGCGGGCGAATTCTACGATGCCTGCCTTGTCGGAAACGCTGATCAGCGCGCGCTGGATGTTAACCAGGTCGGTATTTGTCATATGATATCTGCCTTTAACGCCGGGGTGACAGCAGATTGTGCTGCTTTAGCTTTTTACGCAGTGTGCCGCGGTTAAGTCCGAGCATGGCCGAAGCCTTGGTCTGGTTGTTGCGCGTGTAAGTCATGATCTCTTCCAGCAACGGACCTTCCATTTGCTCCAGTACCATCTGGTAGACATCGGTGGACATCTGGCCATCCAGCTCTTTCAGGTATTGGCGTACTGCTGCCCGCACTGAATCGCGCACACTGGAAGTGTCTGTGGAGGGTGTGTCGTCGTCGTTGGCGGCTGGCAGTGGCTCGCTGTCCGCAGGGTGTAGGGGTTGCGCCCTGGTCATGCTGCAAGTTCCTCGCAAATTGGGGGTCGTGAAATACTGTTTATATGACGGTGGATATAGTGTAGCTGTTCACCGGGCTGTTCGAGTCGGTTGAATTGGCTGCGATGTGCGCGGGCATCCGGGCGCTCACCCAGATACCAGCTGAAATGTTTGCGGGCGATGCGTACCCCGAGGTAGTCGCCATAAAAGCCGTGCAGTTCGATCACATGGCGCGCCAGAATTGCCTGTTGTTGTTCTATTGTAGGCGATGCTGGCAATATGCCCGTGTCGAGATAAGTGGCGATCTGACCACAGAGCCAGGGTTGCCCCTGTGCGGCGCGGCCAATCATCACGCCAGCGGCCCCTGTGTGGGCGATAACCCGGGCTGCAGCCTGTGCAGAATCTATATCGCCGTTGGCAAATACTGGGAATTCGGTTGCCTCAACAATGGCGGCGATGGTGTCGTATTCCACCTCTCCGGTGAAGGCGCAAGACCGGGTGCGGCCGTGCACGGCCAGAGCTGCGATGCCGGCATCCTGTGCAATGCGGGCAATAGTGACGCCGTTGCGTGCGGAGGGGGTCGCGCCGGTGCGAATTTTCAGGGTGACCGGCACATCCACAGCCTGCACGACTGTCTCCAGTATCGATTGCACCAGCGCTTCATCGGCTAGCAGCGCCGAGCCTGCGGCCTTGCGGCACACCTTTTTCGCCGGGCAGCCCATATTAATGTCGATGATCTGGGCGCCGCGCTGGACATTGTAGTATGCGGCGTCGGCCAGTTGCTGTGGGTCACTGCCTGCTATTTGTACCGAGCGTGGTTCTATCTCGCCATCGTGGCGACTGCGCAAAAGCGTTTTACGAGACAGGCGTAAACGCGCATCGGAGGTGATCATTTCCGAGACGACCAGCCCAGCGCCGAACTCGGCACACAAGCGACGGAAGGGCAGATCGGTAACGCCTGCCATCGGTGCGAGTGCAACACGATTGGGCAGTGAATAGGGTCCGATTTGCAGCATGAATTGGCGTCTGGAAAAGTGGCGTCGAAAAGAGGCCGTATCATACTCGTATGGCGGGACGCGGGGAAGAAAACTGCGCAAAAAATCAGCGCTTTTTGTATCGGGCTAGAAAAGGCGGTTTAGCTTTTGCGGCCGCGCAGGCAGACCCAGCCGTCTAGCTCGCCGGCAATATGCAATGCGATGTCAGCGGCGTAATGCGTACTAATTTCTTCCGCCTGGCTGGAGAGTAAGCCGGATAGCATTAGCGTTGCGCCGGGTTTCATGAACGACAACAGCGTATCTGACAGAGCGATCAGGGGGCCGGCAAGAATATTGGCTATGACCAGATCTGACGAGTCGGCAAAGGGCTGCCCTGTTTCCTGGCCGGGCAGAGCCACCGTTAAGTCACACTCTTTGACGCCATTGCGTTGGGCATTGTCGCGGGTCGCGCGCAGTGCCTGGGGGTCGTGATCGATACCAAGCGCTCGTGTAGCGCCCAGTTTTAGCGTCGCCACAGCCAGAATACCGGAGCCGCACCCATAGTCGACCACGGTCATACCGCTGGGGCCCAAAGCATCCAGTTCTGCCAGGCACAGCGCCGTGGTGGGGTGTGTGCCGGTGCCGAAGGCGAGCCCTGGATCCAGCAGCAGGTTGATCGCGCTGGGGTCGGGCGGCTCCAGCCAGCTCGGGCAGACCCATAATCGCTCGCCAAACTGCATCGGCTGGTAGCGCTGCATCCACTCCCGTTCCCAGTCTTTGTCCTCAAGGATTTCCACCCGGTGGTTGCAGCCGCCCAGCAAGTTGCTGCCGATGATCTCCAGTACCTGATCCATATTGGTGTCAGCCGGATACAGGCCGGTAAGTCGTATCTGATCCCACAAAGGCGTCTTGCCAACCCCGGGTTCGAGTACAGGTTGATCGGCATTGTCTTCCAGAGTGACAGCCACACTGCCGCTGGCAAGTAGCTGATCTTCGAGCTCGCCAGCGTCTTGTCGGCGCGCGTCCAGGCGCAGTTGTAACCAGCTCACCTGAGGTTAGGAAAACGGGTAGGGCAGGGTAGAGCAGAGTAGAGCAGGATAGAGCAGAGCAGGGCCGGATAGAGTAGCGCAGCGCCTACTTCATTGCTTGTGTGAGCACGTCTGTAAGTACTACTCAAGCTAGTCTTCAAGCTTGCTTTCCAGATAGTGAATGCTCACGCCGCCTGCCCGGAATGCAGCGTCCCGCACCAGGTCGCGATGCAGTTGCGTGTTGGTCTTGATGCCCTCGATGACCAACTCATCCAGCGCCTGGCGCATCTTGGCCAGCGCCACATCCCGGTCCTCACCATAGGTGATGATCTTCGCGATCAGGGAGTCGTAAAAGGGGGGTACCGTATAGCCATCGTAGAGGTGAGAGTCGACCCGCACACCGAGGCCGCCTGGCGCGTGAAAGGTATCCACCTTGCCCGGGCTGGGCAAAAAGTTCTTGGGGTCCTCAGCATTAATGCGGCACTCAAAGGAATGTCCCTTGATGTTGATTTCCGATTGCGCGAAGGACAGAGGCAGGCCGGCGGCGATGCGCAATTGTTCTTTGACGATATCTACGCCGGTGACCATTTCGGTAACCGGATGCTCTACCTGGACGCGGGTATTCATCTCAATAAAGTAAAAGCCGCCATCCTCGTAGAGAAATTCAAAGGTGCCAGCGCCCCGGTAGCCGATTTTGATACAGGCTTTGATGCAGGAATCGGCGACTTGTGCCCGCAGGTCATCGGGGATACCGGGCGCTGGAGCCTCTTCAATCACTTTCTGGTGTCGGCGCTGCAGCGAGCAATCTCGGTCGCCCAGATGAATCGCTTTGCCTTGTCCGTCGGCGAGCACCTGAATTTCCACGTGACGGGGTTTTTGTAGAAATTTCTCTAGATACACCACGTCTGAGCCAAAGGCGGCAGCTGCTTCTGCCTGGGTGACCTCAATCGAGCTAATCAGTACCGCTTCGTTGTGCACCACGCGCATACCGCGCCCGCCGCCGCCGGCCGCCGCCTTAACGATGACCGGATATCCGATTTCCCGGGCGATGGCTTTGGTCTGTTCGGTGTTTGTGGTGAGTGGGCCGTCCGAGCCCGGCACTGTGGGTACCCCGGCCTCCTTCATAGCCCTGATGGCAGACACTTTGTCGCCCATCAGGCGAATAGTCTGCGCGGTGGGTCCGATGAAGGTAAAGCCGCTTTTCTCCACCTGGTCGGCGAAATCAGCATTTTCGGCAAGAAAGCCATAGCCAGGGTGAATGGCGCTCGCCCGTGTGACCTCGGCGGCGCTGATGATCGCGGGCACGTTGAGGTAGCTTTCAGTAGAGGCGGGGGGGCCTATGCAGACGGATTCGTCTGCCAATAATACGTGTTTTAGTTCGCTGTCTGCGCTGGAGTGAACGGCGACCGTTGGTATGTCCAGTTCCTTGCAGGCGCGCAGAATACGCAGGGCAATCTCACCGCGATTGGCGATGAGTACCTTATCCAGTATAGGCATGTTCTGATCCTCCGTTCGTCACCTGGGCCTAAACGATGGTAAACAGTGGCTGGTCGAACTCAACCGGCTCGCCGCTCTCTACCAGAGCGGCTCCAATAGTGCCGGACTTGTCAGCTTCTATCTGGTTCATCATTTTCATTGCCTCAACAATGCATAGGACATCGCCGGTTTTGACGCTCTGGCCGATCTCAACGAAAGAGGGGCTGCCCGGAGAGGGGGAACGGTAGAAAGTACCTACCATGGGTGATTTCACGCTATGTCCGCTAGCGGCGGCCGCTGCGGGAGGTGGCTCGACTGCTGCGGGAGCCGGCGCCGGAGCGGGTGCTGGGGCAGCTGCCATTGGCTGCGCATAGGCTATAGGTGCGGCGGCGAATTGCGGAGCGCTATTGCGGCTGATGCGCACCGACTCCTCGCCTTCCTTTATTTCTATCTCATCAATGTTGGACTCTTCCAGCAATTCGATCAGCTTTTTGACTTTACGAATGTCCATAATGCGGTCTCTTCAGTGAAGTTTAATCTTGTTCGAGCTGTTTCATTGCCGCCTGCAGGGCAAGTTCATAGCCTTGGGCTCCCAGTCCACAGATCACCCCTTGGGCGAGGTCTGAGAAGAAGGAGTGCTGGCGAAATTCTTCGCGTGCATGTGTGTTTGACAGGTGCACTTCGATAAAAGGAATTGCCACAGCGGCCAGAGCGTCTCTTATGGCCACACTGGTGTGGGTAAACGCTGCAGGATTGATGAGGATAAAGTTCACGCCTTCATGGCGGGCATCATGGATGCGCTCTACCAGTTCGTATTCGGCATTGCTTTGCATGCACAGCAGGTGGTGGCCGTGCTCCTGTGCCAGTTGTTCCAGTGCTGTATTGATGTCCGCAAGATTGGTCCTGCCATACACTTCAGGCTCCCGCTCACCCAGCAAGTTCAGGTTGGGGCCGTGCAGGACAAGAATGGTGGCCATGGGCATGGCACTCCGGTGGCGAATTGCGGGCATTCTGGCTGAATTTTCTGAGGCTGTCTACGCCAATTGGTATTTTTTCGGCCATTGGGCGATTTTCGATGCTTTTTTGCCGGAGATAGCTGTATTTAGTCGCTGCTGAAAAAAACCTCGCACTGGGTTTTCCGCCCTTTGAATTTAGCTAAAATCTGCGATATTGCGTGCAACTTCTCAAAAAGTGGCGGCAAGTTCGCTCTTTTTCGGGGAAACCGCCTCTAGGGCATCCAATACGGTGGATTTGGTCAGTATCTGCGGCAAAATGAGGGGGTCTATGCTGCTATCTCCGGCGTACATCAGATAAAGTGGTATGCCGGTGCGGCCATGTTTTTTGAGTAGGCCCGCTATATTGGCGTTGTGGTTGGTCCAGTCGGCCACCATGTACACGACGTCGTGATTCTCGAAGGCCTGTGTCATATCCTCGGTGAGCAATACTGCCGCTTCGTTGGCCTTGCAGGTAATACACCAGTCGGCCGTGACATCCACGAAGACTGGCTGTCCGGCCCGACGCAGATTTTCCACCTCTTGGGCCGACCAGACCACTTTGCCCGCATGTGCGCCGCTGGTTGTGCCCGCTTCGGGGTCCAGCCCACGCACGTTACCCAGGCTGATGGCAATTCCGATACAGCCTAGCGCGACGGCCTTACGCCAGCGGCGGTGATCCCATAGCCATAGACCAAGGGCCAGCATGAGGGCACCAACCAGCGCGCTGGTCATAGTGTTGATGCCTGTTTGGCGTCCGGCCACCCAGAATAGCCAGATGGCGGTGGCATACAGGGGGAAGGCGAGAAACTCTTTCAGTGTCTCCATCCAGATGCCCGGCTTGGGCATCAATGCGCGGGCGGCGCCGCTATAGGAGAACAGTAGTAGTGGGGCGGCCATGCCTGCTCCCAGCGAGGCAAACACTAGCAGCCCGATGGCAGGCGGTTGGCTGACAGCAAAGCCCAGGGCAGTGCCCATGAAGGGGGCGGTGCACGGGCTGGCAACGACAACTGCAAGCACACCAGTGAAGAAACTACCGGCATTCCCGCCGCGATTGGCCAGGCCACTACCCGTATTCATTATGTTGGTGCCAAATTCAATGACGCCCGACAAAGACAGCCCCATGGCAACGAACAGGTAGGCCAGGGCGATGACAAAGCCCGGAGACTGCAGTTGAAAGCCCCAGCCGATGGCGCTCCCGGCCTGCTGCAGGCCGATCAGAACGGCTGCGACCGCAACGAAACTCACGATCACACCGGCGGTGTAAATCCAGCTCTGCAGGTGGCGGTCGCCGTCGCTGCTGCTGGCAAAACTCAGTACTTTCAGCGACAGGATGGGGAAGACGCAGGGCATCAGGTTGAGGATGGCCCCGCCCATAAAGGCCAGAACCAGCATGTACCACAATGTGGGTGTTGCTTTGTCTGCGGAGTCTGAAGCCGGGGGGGGCGTTTGCGGCTGCGAGTTGCTGGCGCTGGGTTGCGCAGTAGAATCGATTTCGGTGACGCTACCAGCGGTGAAATCCACGGTGAAGTTTTGCTTGTGCGGTGGATAGCAGAGCCCGGCGTCGGCGCAACCCTGCGAGGTCACCGTCAGCGTGGCTTGCGAGGCACTGCGCGCTGCGGCTAGGCCAACATCGGCATCGTAGTAGTAGACCTCGACTTGTCCGAAGTATTCATCTTCTTTTTGCAGGCCGTCCGGCAGGGTGACCTCAAGATCAATGGGGCCTGCTGCATCTGCCAGTTTAAAGTCGAAGCGATGTTGGTAGAGGTAGTAGGACTCGGCGATTTTCCAGCGCAGCCGCAGTGCCGTGTCTCCGACTGTAGCGACTTCAAGCTGGTAGGCCTCTTGCACAGGCAGGAACTCGGGTTCGCTGCCCGCTCCTAGCAGGCCTCCACCGGTGCTGAACGATTGCCCAAAGCTACTGGCTGCTGCCAGCAGCAGCAGGCAGAGCAATGCACGCGTAAGAGTATTTGCCACTAGGCGACCTGTTGACAGTTATCCAACATTATATTGTACCAATAGTTTGGCGCCATCGCACGGTAGCCCGGCCCGCAGGGCGTCTGGTGGTGCTACAATACTGAGATGCCCCTAGCGGGCGTTAGTTTCACCTCTGGAGTGGTACTTTGTTCAAATATTCTTTGGTCGCAGTAGCTGCGGCAATACTAAGCTGTCCTGCGTTGGCGCAGGATGCTGCGAGCCAGGAAGGTCAGTCTGGTGTTGGCATAATAGGCGCCTGGGTGCGCGCATTGCCGCCGACGGTGAAAAATACAGCGGCGTATATGACGATCATCAACGAATCCGGTAGCGCCCAGGCGGTTGTATCAGCCCGTTCTCCGGTCGCGGCAAAGGTCGAAGTGCACACCACCATGAAGGTTGAGGGGTTGATGCGCATGCAGAAGCTTCCTGGGCTCGCGGTGGCCGATGGCGAGGCTGTCAGTCTGGCGCCCGGCGGCGTGCACCTCATGTTGTTCGACCTGGCCTACTCTCTCGCGCCAGGCGACGAGGTGGAACTGTGCCTGATGCTGGCCACAGGCCAGGAGAGCTGCACCACCGCTGAGGTCAAACGGGATGCGGGCGGCGCCCATCAACATCATTAACAGGAAAATAACATGAGTTCATTGGTCGACACACTTGCGCGGTGGCGCGATAGCGTATTGGATTTCCTGCCACTGGGCGCATTCCGTAATATACTGGCGGCAGTGCTCGCGGTGTATTTGATTGGCACCCTGGTGCTGGGTGCCTACTGGAGTGTCTCTCCGGGACGCTTCGAGGTCAGGACCGAGTCGCAAGAATTGCTTGAAAATATTGGCGGCAAGCGCGTGACGGGCACCGAGACAACGGCTGCCCTAATTGGTGTGATGGAGCTACTGTTGGAAAAACGTGGCGGCTTTATCCACAACGACCGCATGCCGCCGGGCGTCTGGCTGGACAATATGCCGAATTGGGAGTTTGGCGTGTTGGTACAGGTACGTGATCTGGCGCGGGCGATGCGCGAGGCATTCAGTCGCTCCCAGTCGCAGTCGACAGAGGATGTGGATATGGCTGAGGCCGAGCCTAATTTCAATTTTAATGCCGGTAGCTGGATACTGCCTGCCTCCGAGTCCGAGTACCGTTCGGGGCTAGACCACATGCATCTGTATTTCAGCAGGCTGTCTGATGAGAAAGCGCAGAATGCACAGTTTTATGCCCGGTCTGACAACTTGCGCTACTGGCTGTCTACCGTAGAGAGCCGGCTGGGTAGTCTGTCCCAACGCCTCAGTGCCAGTGTCGGCAAGGCACGCCTCAATACGGATCTTGCTGGAGACGCCGATGCTACCCAGTCAACGGTTGCTCCGGGCTTACTGAACGTGCAGACGCCGTGGATGGAAATTGACGATGTGTTTTTTGAAGCCCGCGGTACGGCCTGGGCATTGATACAATTTTTGCGCGCGGTGGAGGTGGATTTCGCCGAGGTACTGAAAAACAAGAATGCCCAGGTGAGCGTTGCCCAGATCATTCGCGAGCTGGAAGGCACGCAGGATATGGTGTGGAGCCCAATGATTCTCAACGGCAGCGGCTTTGGTCCTCTGGCTAATCACTCGCTGGTGATGGCCTCTTATATCAGCCGCGCCAACGCAGCCATTATCGATCTGCGAGACCTGCTGTCCCAGGGCTAGCGTTTACCGAGGACGCATCTACTAGTCTGCCGCGTAACGTAGCCTGGTGCCAGTATCGAGCGAGAGGCGGATTTCTGTCGCGTCCAACTCTGCAGGAAAGTAGGTGCCAGAAAGCTTGGCGTCCAATAGGCTGGCGCCTTCCAGATTGGTATTGCGAAAGTCGATACCGCTGAGATCGGCGTTGCGAAAGTAAGAGTTGCTGAAGTCCAGGCCGTCTGCGCTCATGTTGCGCAGATCCCGGCCGCGATAATCGCCACTTTTTAATTCGGAAGTATCGAGGATGCTGCGCTGCTCGTTAAAGCCCTTGATGTCCTCGTTGCGCAGGAACTGGTATAAGGGGTCCTGTTTGATTACGGGCTTTTTCATGGGTTCACCTTCTTCTTCCGTGGCCGTAGCGACGGGCCGTTACTTGTATCGACAGCTTAAGCCATAGTAATGCCCAAGCCCAGCTCCGATGAGCGTTAGCAAGGTGGGAGTTTGACAGCGCAGACTTATCAGGGCTTTCTTCTGACGCGCCAATGGCGCGATACGCCGCAGGGCGTGGAACTGGAATTCTGGTTTAGTACACCCGAAGGTCCGCTGTGCGCTACCGTCCGCGAACAGGAGAGCGTTTTTTTCCTGGCGCAGGAAGAGTTGGAGCAAGCGCAGCCTTTACTGGCACGTGATTCCGGCTGTCAGGTTCGTCCCGTGCAACTGAAGAATTTTTCCATGATGCCAGTGAGCGGCGTGTATTTCCGCCAGCATCGCAGCGCCCGCAAGATGGCCGACAGTCTGCGCGAAGCGGGTCTTAACCCACTGGAAGCGGACATCAATCCCGCTGAACGGTTCCTCATGGAGCGCTTCATCGCCGGCTCCGCCCAATTGCAGGGTGAGTCCAGGCAGCAGGGTTCCAGTCTACTGTTGGAAAACCCGTCAGTGCGCAGTGGTGATTACCATCCCGCTCTGAAGGTGGTGTCCTTTGATATCGAAACCGCCATGGATTCATTGGAGCTTTACTCCATTGGTGTACACGGCTTTGGCGCTGGGGAAGAGCAACGCGCGGTGTTCATCGTCGGCGACCCCGTCTCTCGTGAGTTTGTGCAAAACGTGCCCGATGAAGAGGCCCTGCTGCAGATCTTTCTGGACTGGATTGACGCGTTTGACCCCGACGTGCTGATTGGCTGGAATGTAGTCAATTTTGACACCCGGTTCCTGCAGCGGATAGCGGATAAATTGGGCCGCCGTTTGCTGCTGGGCAGGGGGCGCAGACCGGGCCATTGGCGCGACCTGGATGACGAGGGCGAGCGCTTCACCGTGCAGTTTCCGGGTCGAGTGATTCTGGATGGTATCGAACTGTTACGGGCAGCGTTCTACCGTTTTGAGAGTTTTTCGCTGGAGAATGTATCCCGTGAATTGTTGGGTGAGGGCAAGTTGCTGCACGGCAGTGACCGAGGGGGAGAGATTGGCCGTTTGTTCCGGGAGGATCGAGAGCGGTTTGTCGATTACAACCTGAAGGATTGTGAGCTGGTCTCGGATATTTTTGCCAAGACCGACATGTTGGGCTTCGCAGTCGCCCGCACGTTGATGACGGGATTGAACATGGATCGTATGGGTGGGTCAGTTGCCTCATTCGACAATCTCTACCTACCGAGGCTGCATCGACGCGGTTTTGTTGCTCCCAATGCCAGTACAGAACTGACGGCGAGCCCCGGTGGCTTTGTACTGGATTCAAAGCCGGGCATCTACGACCACGTGTTGGTACTGGATTTCAAGAGCCTGTATCCAAGCATTATTCGCACCTACTACATCGACCCACTGGGTCTGGCACTTGGCGTCTCCGGTGAACTGTCGCAGGAGCAGACCGTTCCAGGCTATATCGAGGCCCGCTTCGCGCGGGAAGGCCACATACTGCCGGAGTTGATTGCCGATTTATGGCAGGCACGCGATGCCGCCAAGGCTGATGGCAACGGCCCGCTATCGCAGGCAATAAAAATCATCATGAACAGCTTCTACGGTGTTTTGGGTACACCAGGCTGTCGATTCTTTGATGCCCGCCTTGCCAGTTCTATAACCCGCCGGGGGCACCAGATTCTTGGTCGCACACGGGACTACATCGAAAAGTCCGGGCATCGGGTGATTTATGGCGACACCGACTCTGTTTTTGTGTGGATTGCCGACGCCAACAGCGACGAAGATGCCCGTGCTGCTGGCCGTCAACTGCAGCGCGACCTGAACACATGGTGGCAACAAGAGCTGCGCGGGGAATTCGATCTCGAAAGTCTGCTGGAGCTGGAATTTGAAACACACTTCCTGCGTTTTCTTATGCCCACCGTGCGTGGTTCTGACAAGGGCAGTAAAAAACGCTATGCCGGCGTAGTTGCGACAGACTCTGGCGAAGAATTGGTGTTCAAGGGACTTGAAAATGTGCGAACCGATTGGACTCGATTGGCCCGCGAGTTTCAGGAAGAACTATACCGCCGCGTGTTTGCCGGTGAACCCTATGAAGAGTATGTAAAGACGGTGACGCAGCGGGTGCTCGATGGGCAGGAGGATCACCAGCTGCTTTACCGCAAGCGTTTACGTAGACGATTGGACGATTACCAGCGCAATATACCGCCGCATGTGCAGGCGGCACGTCTGTGTGAAGAACGCGGCCTGCCGGTACCGCGCAGAGGGAGTTGGGTGGAGTATGTCATTACGTCTGCGGGCGCTGAGCCCGCAGAATCAGCGTTGTCGCCACTGGATTACCAGCATTACGTTGATCGGCAGTTGGAGCCGGTGGCGGATGGTATTTTGGGATTCGTTGGCAGCTCCTTTGCGGCACTGACCAACCAGCAGATCGGACTCTTTTAGTGACATCGCCCACCGCGTAGGTTTCTGACCACTTTGCCCTTAGAGCACCGCAGTGGTCAGACCCAGGAGAATGCTACGCGCCGAAAAATTCGTCGCGCAATGCCGCATAGTCAGCCGCGGCTAAGCGCGGACCAAAACTGGTGACGATGCGTGCTGCGGCCATGCTGGCAAAGCGTCCTGCCGTGGGGAAGTCTTCTCCGTTGGTAATTGCGTACAGGAAAGCGCCAGCGAACATGTCACCTGCACCATTGGTATCCACCGCTGTGACGGGGGTCGGTGCAATTTCGGCGAGTTCGGTGCCATCGAAGGTCAGTGCACCTTTGCTCCCCAGGGTAATGACAAATGCATTGGACACCTCTTTCAATTTCTCAACGGCGACATCTATGCTGTCACTCTGGGCCCAGCCCAGTGCTTCGTCTTCATTGCAAAATACAAGATCTATACGCTCGCCGATCATTTCGGCAATACCATCGCGAAAGAATTCAACCATGCCGGGGTCGGAAAAACTCAGGGAGGTTTTCACGCCAGCCTTTTCGGCAACTTCACGTGCTTGTATTGCGGCAGCGCGACCCGTGGGAGAGGTTACCAGGTACCCTTCGATGTAGAGGTATTCAGAGTCTGCTATCGCCTCTGGATCGAGCTGGTCAACCGAAAAGGTCTCGCTGATGCCCAGATAGGTATTCATGCTGCGCTCGGCATCGGGGGTGATCATTACCAGGCATTTGCCCGTGGTCCCCGAATCACGACCGGCGCTGAAACAATGGTCCACGCCCGCTGCTTCCAGATCGGCAATATAGATGTCGCCGTCTGAATCGTTAGCCACTTTACAGGACATAAACGTGGGCCCGCCAAAATGGGCGGTGGCGATCATGGAGTTGCCGGCGCTGCCGCCGCTGGCGTGGTTCGCTTTGACCAGGTGGCCTGCCAGATGTGCCAGCAGTTCGCCCTGACGCGCCTCGTCCACGAGGGTCATCAGGCCCTTCTCTACCTTCATCCGGGACAAGTCCGAATCTTCGACCTTGATCTCGGTATCAACCAGTGCGGCGCCAATGCCGTATGCCTTGTACTTTTTCATACTTGCCTCTTAATTGGTGTTTTAACGCGGCTTATTATCCGGATTCGAATCCCGATTGAAAGCCGCCATTTTTGGCATTGGGAGCCAGTTCGCCCTTTATTGCTGAGTCTTACGTGGAGTCTGTGGTGGAGTCGATAGTGAAGACTATAGCGTAGCCGCTAGTGGAGACCCTAGCGGAGCTCGAGCCGGGTTTGTGCCGAACCGCTGCAAATCACGCGATGTCAGTGCCCAGTTGGGTGGGTGGCTGGTGTACACTTCGCGGGATGTTTCGTACCCGTCATTTACTCGCAAAACTTGTTTTGGTTGGCCTCGTGCTGGCCGGGCTAGTTGTTATTTTTCTCGATGCACGCATTACGGCGACTTTTAGTGACAAAATGTGGGAGTTGCCGGCCAAGGTCTATGCCCGGCCACTGGAATTGTTTGTCGGCGCCACCCTAACGCCCGAAGATTTGGAGTACGAGTTACAGGTGGGGGGCTATCGCAGCACTGACAGCCCCAAAAGTCCGGGTCAGTTCTCTCGCTATCGCAGCCGGTTTGATATCTACACTCGCGGCTTCGACTTTCCCGCTGAGCGTGAGCCCTCCCGGCGCGTGCTGATTGATTTCAGTGGTGGTCGAGTGCAGAAACTCGCCGCTGGGGCCAGTGGTATTGATCTCATGCGGTTGGACCCGGTGCAGATCGGTGGTATTTACCCTCTGCAGGGAGAGGATCGAATACTTGTGCGCTTGCCGGACGTCCCGGAGCCACTGCGACTGGGCCTGATGGCCGTCGAAGACCGGGCATTCTACGACCACTGGGGTTTTTCTCCTACCGGGATTGCGCGGGCGGCCTTCAGCAACCTGCGTTCCGGGCAAGTCGTCGCAGGGGGCAGCACCATTACGCAGCAGCTGGTGAAAAACTATTACCTCACCCCCGAACGAACCATCGTGCGCAAGCTAACCGAGGTACTGATGGCGGTCTTGCTGGAACTGCACTACGGCAAGGATCAAATTCTCGAAAGTTACATCAATGAAGTGTATTTAGGACAGGAAGGGCCGCGCAGTATTCATGGATTTGCGCTGGCCGCGCGTCATTACTTTGATACGCCGCTACAGCAGCTCGGCTTGCACCAGCAGGCCCTGCTGATTGGCATGATCAAGGGCCCCTCTCTTTACAATCCGCAGCGCAACCCCGATCGAGCCAGGGAGCGGCGCAATGTAGTGCTCACCGTAATGGCAGAACAGGGAGTGATTTCCCCGGAACATGCCACCGTGGCCAGGGCGATGCCATTGGGGCTGAACGCCAAGAACCGTATTCAGAATACCTTCCCTGCATTCCTGGATCTGGTGCGGCGTCAGCTGCGCCATGACTACAGGGATGAAGATCTCACCACTATGGGGCTGAGCATTTTCACCAGTTTCGATCCGTTGGTGCAGCGGGTACTGGAGCGCAGCACCACGACTGTGATGGATAGCCTCGATCCAGCGGGTGAATTGGAGTCGGCCAGCGTGGTCACTCGTTTTGACAGTGGGGAAGTAGCGGCGCTGGTCGGAGGACGTAAGGCGCGTTATGCGGGCTTCAATCGGGCGCTGGATGCGCGTCGGCCTGCGGGCTCATTGATCAAACCTGCTATATACCTACTGGCGCTGGAGCAACCCCAGCACTACAGTCTGGCCACACTCTTGCAGGACATGCCGCTCAAAGTGGGCGGGGAATTCGATGATCCCTGGATACCGCGAAACTTTGACCGCAAGGACCATGGCCTGGTGATGCTATCCCAGGCTTTGTCCAAGTCCTACAACCTGGCAACCGCGCGCCTTGGATTGAGTCTGGGTTTGGACCGGATCATTGATATGTTGCACCGGCTTGGTATCGAAGAGGGCATTCCGGCCGTGCCAGCCCTCACCTTGGGTGCTGGAGAGTATTCCCCCATGGCCATGGCTGCGATGTACCAGTCTATTGCTGCGGGCGGTTTTCGCATGCCCTTGCGCAGTATTCGCGATGTGGTGGACGCCCATGGCGAACCGTTGAAACGCTATCCGCTTGAGTATGAGCGCACCAGCAGTCTGCAGGCAGTGCATTTATTGCACTTCGCGATGAGAGCAGTGGTACGCGAAGGTACCGGCCGAGGAGTCTACCGTTACTTGCCAGATGACTTTGACGTGGCCGGAAAAACGGGCACCACCAACGACGGGAGAGATTCCTGGTTTGCGGGTTTCTCGGGTGATTTACTGACAGTTTCCTGGATTGGCCGCGATGATAACGGTGGTACGGGTCTTACTGGTTCGACGGGTGCGCTAAAGCTATGGGCCCATTTCATGGCCCGCGCCAGTAAACGTTCCCTGGCCTATCGCATGCCGGAAGGGATTCGCACCACCTGGGTAGATGCCGATACGGGTTACCTCACTGGCGAAGGTTGCCCTAATTCCCGTATGCTGCCGTTTATTGCGGGCTCGGAGCCACGGAAATATGCCAAATGTAGTGGTTCTTCGGGCCGCTCGGAACGCAAA
>JBLFXU010000026.1:0-16486 GCA_047609575.1 Bacteroidia bacterium
TCAAGTGAGCCGGGAAGACCGGGTGGATAAACTGCAAGCCGAATTGCTGGAGGGCGCCACCCGTCACCGCCTCACGGGCACCGGCAGTGGTGTGGTGGCGTCATTTGTTGAAGCATTGCAGGAACTTACGGGTCAACAGATTGTGCTGGTTGAATACAACGAGCATGCGCTGGGTCAAAGTGCCGACGCAGAGGCCGTGTGCTACATCCAGCTGAATATAGACGGCGAGCGTTACTGTGGTGTGGGGCGCAGCCACGACATTATCCAGGCCTCGCTGGACGGCATTTTGTGCGCTATCAATCAGGCGGCCGGCAGGCAGCAAAACGCGGCTGCCTAGCCACGCGTTCGGCGCCGCAGGTCCGGTCCCAAATAGGGCCCGGACGGGCTTTTGCTTACCAGACGGGCGTTTTGGGCAGTGAACCGCGTCAATGTCTAGGCCAGGCGTTCCTATGCATTCATCTGGCATCACCGTGCAATAGTCGCACCCCGCAGCATGGCCTCGCCCGGGTCGTTGGGTTAACGTCTCATTATGGGTCGAAAGAGAAGTGTTTGCGTTGCTACCGCACCGTAGACGCTATCCGCGGGCGATAAACTGACGAATTCTAGACATACAACCTGGTCGCGACTAAGGCGGCATTTTACCGCGTCTTTCTCGGGTGAACTGCTGGCCAAGAATCGCTCCCATGCTGCTGAAATCACGTTGGGCCATTTTTCTTGGCGTACTCAGCGGGTTGTTGTTGGCGCCATTGGTATTTACCCAGTACGACGGCACTGCCGCGGCGGCCATTGGGGTCAGTATAGGACTCACTTGGTTGGTAAGTGCCTGGCTGGTATTTGCGATGACTGAACAGTCTCGCCGTCTCAAAGGCATGGCAGTCACCGATCCGCTCACTGGCGCGTACAACCGGCGCTATCTGGAATTACAGGCCGTACGAGCGGTGCACTCGCTACAAACGCAGTTCGGCACTATTATTGATCGACGTAGACTTCTTTAAGCGTTTCAATGACAAATATGGCTACGCCAAGGGCGACCAGGCGTTAAAAGGGCTGGTAGCGGTGATAGAACAGCGCGTTCGTCGCAGTGACGTTATCTGTCGTGTCGGCGGTGAGGAGTTCGTGGTTTTGTTGAGCGAGACAAACTGCGCCCATGCCATCAAGATTGCGAACGATTTGTGCTGCTCCGTCGCTGAAACCCGGTTGTTGCCAGAAGGTGGCTTCACCATCAATATTGGCGTGAGTGACGTTACCCAGGCTCAGAATATGGAGCATTGGCTCAAGATCACGGACGCTGCTTTGTACACGGCAAAACACAACGGCCGAACCGTGTTGAGGCAGCACAAGCAGAACGAGACTCGGCACCGGCTGTTGCCGAGTCAATACCTCTATGGCGATAAGCAATGGAACGAACCCTCAGACAAGTGCGCCTAACCCTGCTACTCATAGTATTGTTGTCGCTGGGTGCCTGTAGTAGCACAACCTTCGTGTATAACCGGCTAGATTTTCTTCTGCCTTGGTACCTAGATGACTACGTAGAGCTGGACCGCACCCAGGAGCAGCATCTAGACGAATTGCTTGCCCCCTTTCTTGCCTGGCATCGCACCGAAGAACTGCCACGCTATCTAGATCTTCTGTCGCAGATAGAACAAACAATTGATGAACCGCTTACCAGCCAGGACATGGAGGTTATCTGGCAAGATTTTGAGCAGGCCTACTTGCGACTTGAGCAAGACGCATTGAATTGGCTGCTAGCACTCGGAGATCGGCTAACACAGGTGCAAATGTTGGAGTTTCTCGACAATCTGCAAGAGCAGCAAGAGGAGTACACCGAAGAATACCTGGAGCGCGACGACAGTGAATTTGTCGACGACACCTATGACACCATGGTGGACACGATGCAGGAGTACCTGGGCAGGCTAAATCGTGACCAGAAAAATATGCTGCGCACGGCGGCGGGGGACATGCAGCGCTCTGACAGAGCCTGGATGGATGAACGCGCCCAGTGGTTGGTAGAACTACGCAACATGCTGCAACGCGAGCCCGGCTGGCAGCAGGATATATTGGTCTCCGTCGAAAACCGGAGAGAAAACCTGCCAGTAGAATATGTGGAAGTCACTGAGCACAATTCAAGTGTTTTGTACGCGCTGATCGCGCAGGTTTTTAATAGCCGAAACGAAAAACAGGACAAGTACCTGCGCTCAAAGATGACGGACCTAAAAGACGATTTGCGCAAGCTGATTGCGCAGGCGGAATCTGCGGAAGAAACGTCCTGAATTGCGCGATGCAGGTTAGGCGCGCACATTTTTTTGAACAAGAGATTGTAGCTGCACCGGTCGGTGCAGCCCGCTACATTGCCGAGGCAGAATGCCCAGTGCGCTATAAGAACAGGTTAGACAAAAGTTCTAGCGTCGATCATTTACCGCAGTACGCTGGCCCTGTTCTGTTAAAAATACTCGCCCAATACGCCCAATACGCCCAATACGCCCAATACGCCCAATACGCCCATCATGCTACCGGCGCGGTGCACATCTTCCCTGTGGTACTCGGGGGTGCTGGGCGCCACTTTGCACAGCAGCGGTACTTTGCGCGACAGGCGATCGATATCACGCATGGTGAAATCCAGCTCGGCTTCTTGCGCTGCGGCAAGCAGGTGCAGGATGGTATTGGTAGAACCGCCCATGGCAATGTCCAGGGACATGGCGTTCTCGAACGCGTCGAAGTTGCCGATGTTGCACGGCAATACTGATTCGTCGTCTTGTTCGTAATAGCGTTTGCAGAGATCGACAATAACGCGGCCGGCGCGCAGGAACAATTGTTCACGATCAGCGTGGGTTGCCAGAGTTGACCCATTGCCAGGCAGCGCCAGGCCCAATGCCTCTGTCAAACAGTTCATCGAGTTGGCGGTAAACATGCCGGAGCAGGAGCCGCAGGTAGGACAGGCGGAACGCTCGTGCTCAGCAACGGTTTCTCCATCGGCGCTGTCGTCTACTGCAATCACTATGGCGTCGATCAGATCCAGTTTGTGTTCGGACAGTTTGGTTTTCCCCGCCTCCATGGGGCCGCCGGAAACAAAGACCACCGGAATATTCAGCCGCATGGCAGCGTTGAGCATTCCTGAAGTGATTTTGTCGCAGTTTGATATGCACACCATGGCGTCGGCGCAATGCGCGTTAACCATGTATTCAACGGAATCGGTAATAATGTCGTGCGAGCGCAGGCTGTACAGCATGCCGTCGTGACCCATGGCGATTCCGTCGTCCACGGCAATGGTGTTAAATTCTTGTGCTACACTGCCTGCTTACTCGATTTCGCGTGCCACTAACTGTCCCAGATTCTTAAGGTGTGCGTGTCCGGGTACGAACTGCTTAAATGAATTCACCACAGTAATGATGGGTTTGGAAAAATCGTCATCCTTCATGCCGGTGGCGCGCTACAGGGCGCTTTATTCAAAATCCGGCTGCGTTAAACCAGTATGCTTATAAGCCTAAACACAGCGCTTGGGCCTGGCATTGGACTGCCTGGAACTTTTAGAATCTGCTTGGAGCCTTTGCAAAAAAGTGCCTAGAGCTTTTTGAAAAAGACCTTGGAGCTACGCTGCAGATTGTAGAGGGCCTGCTTCTGATTCGGCAGCGCATCGCGATTGCTTTCAACAAAGCCCTGCTCAATAAACCAGTGCGCGGTTTGGGTAGTGAGTACAAACACCCGGTCCAGTCCCTGACGTCTCGCTTCTTGCTCAAGACTATCGAGCAGGCGTTGGCCGCGTTTGCCGCCGCGATAATCGGGATGCGATACGATGCAGGCGATTTCACCACATCTTTCATCGGCAAAAGGGTACAGTGCGGCACAGGCAAGAATGCGTCCGTCGCGTTCGAGCAGCCTGAACTGATTGATTTCCTGCTCCAGTAATTCACGTGAGCGCTTCAGTAAAATGCCTTCCTGCTCCAGTGGTTCGATCAGTTCCAGAATGCCGCCGACATCGTCAATGGTCGCTTCACGGGATTGTTCATATTCATCGCTGGCTACCAAGGTGCCGCTGCCATCGTGGGTGAACAATTCTTCCAGTAGTGCGCAATCGTCCGCATGGCTGATTATCTGGCAGCGAGCAACGCCGGCCAGGCAAGCACTGCGCGCGGTTTGCAGTAGTGCGTCCTGCTCCGGGTCGGCAATGTTCATAGCACTGATCGCACCCACGGCGCATTGGCGGATGAGTTCGCCCGCATTGTTCATCACGCCTGCACTGCTGCCAAACAGAATCAGTTTGTCGGCATTAATGGCGGAGGCGGTGTGCACGGCGATATCTTCCAGCGACAAATTGAAGATTTCCCCGGTGGGTGAATAGCCCAGCGGTGATTGCAACACGATGGAACCTGCTGCGAGCTCCTGTGCAATACCTGCGCCATCCACGCGCCGCACTTTGCCGGTGTGCAGAAGGTCTACGCCGTCCACCACGCCTATCGGTTTGGCGGTGACGAAGTTGCCGGAACACACACGCATACGCGAGCCCTGCATAGGCGAGTTGGGCAGGCCCATGGAAAGCAGCGCTTCAATCTGTGCACGCAGGGAACCGGCGGCATCTTTTACATGCTCAAGGGCTGCGCTATCGGTAATGCGTACGCCATCGTGATAGGCGCTCTGCTCTTTTGCCCGGGCGAGTCGTTCCTCAATCTGTGGTCGTGAACCGTGGATAATAACCAGGCGCACGCCAAGGCTGTTGAGCAAGGCGATGTCGTGAACGATGTTGGCGAAGTTATCATGGCGCGCAGCCGCGCCCCCCAACATGAGCACAAAGGTCTTGCCTCTGTGTGCATTGATATAGGGTGCCGTATTTCTGAACCAGCGGATATGTGCTCGCCCCGGCGTCGTCACGAAAAGCTCCAAGTCATTGAAAAATCTAGAGTTAGCAAGGTTACAGAAACGGCTTTCGATTAACTAGGCCCGGTACGAGACAGGGTAGGCGGCAGTTTTAGTGCTCTGGGTGGAGGTAAGTTGTTGAAATCACTGGATTCCCGCTTGCGTTGGATTGAAGAACAGAGCTAAACGGCGGTATTTAAGGAATCAGGAATGTCCGGCAATTTTGCACAACCGCCGTTTTGGTGGGCCCTGGTTACAGGCAATAGTGTCTGATGCACTGTTCCAGCAAAGCGATGCAGGGGCTGATCTGCTCCAGCTCCAGGTACTCGTCGGGCTGGTGTGCTCGGTCGATGGAACCGGGGCCCATGACGATAGTTTCCATACCCAGCTGCTGCATAAAGGGCGCTTCAGTGGCAAATGATACGGCCTCAGCGCTGTGCCCGGTAAGCCGTTCGGCCAGCTGTACCAGCTCGCTGTCAGCCGATTCTTCGAACGGTTCCACATCCTGAATCAGAGAGCGTCGCTCTATTTTCAGCCCAAGTCCCTGTGCGAGGCCCTGCAGGCGAGTATCAATTTCACTGCGCACCGAGCTGTTGTCACCTGCGGGTGTCATGCGCAGGTCAAAGTGCAATTCTGTACTGCCGCAAATACGGTTGGGGCTGTCGCCGCCGTGAATACAGCCCAGGTTTAGTGTTGGAAAAGCGACACTGAAAAATTCGTTGCTGTAGCGTTGTCCCAACTCCTGGCGAAAGGCCAGCAAATCGGACATTACCGCGTGCATGCCCTCCAGTGCACTATTGCCCAGTGTGGGGTTGGAGGAATGTCCGGCACGCCCTGTTACCTGCACCGACTCCATCATGATGCCCTTGTGCATGCGCACCGGTACCAGCGAGGTCGGTTCGCCGATAATGGCCGCGCGGCTTTTGGGTCGGCCTGCCGCCGCCAGCTGGCGTGCGCCATTCATGGAGCTTTCTTCGTCGGCGGTGGCGAGCAGAATCAGCGGTTGTTTCAGCTCTGCGCCGGTGAAGGCACTAGCGGCGGCCATCGCGATAGGGAAAAACCCCTTCATGTCGGTGCTGCCAAGGCCGTAGAAGCGGTTGTCCCGTTCAGTCAATGCCAGTGGATCGCTCTGCCAGCGCCCCTCGTCGAAGGGCACGGTATCTGTGTGGCCGGCCAATACCAGCCCGCCGGGGCCTGAGCCCAGCGTCGCAATAAGGTTGGCTTTATCGCCGCCGGGTATGACATCGAGTATTTCCACATGGAAGCCCATGTTTTCCAGCCAGCTGCCTAGCAGGTCGATAACGCCCCGATTGCCCTGGTCCCAACTCGGATCTGTGGAGCTAACCGAGGGTGTGCCCACTAGCTGGGTGAGCTGCTCCTGGATACGCTGTTCGATCGATGGCATGAAGTGAATTCCGGGATGTGGAGAAAAAGGGCGCGCAAGTAAAGTGGCGCCGTAGCCAGTCTAGACCGCGTTGGGGCGCAGGCCAAGCGCTGCGCCACCCCTTGCAACCCCTCAGGGAGAGAAAATGCTCTTGAACACGAAGAAGAAAACTATCGCCAGGCCTGCACCTGCGGGGAGGGTGATGATCCACGACATGAAGATATTGCCGACTACCCGTAGGTTCAGGGCCCCGATACCTCGGGCAAAGCCTACGCCCAGAACGGCGCCAACCAATGTATGGGTGGTCGAGATAGGCAGGCCTGTAGCGGAGGCAATTACTACCGTTGATGCGGCGCCCAGCTCTGCGGCAAAGCCACGGCTTGGGGTCAGTTCAGTGATTTTCTTGCCCACGGTGGTGATAACACGCCAACCATAGGTTGCCAGCCCCACCACAATACCCACCGCACCGATCAGTAGAATCCACCAGGGCATGGCCGATTTGGCAGAAATTTCACCGCCCGATTGCACCGTGCTGACAATGGCCGCGAGCGGGCCCACCGCGTTCGCCACATCGTTTGAACCGTGGGCGAAGGCCATGGAGCAGGCGGTAAACACCATTAAAACGGCGAACACCCTTTCTACGCTGTGAAAGCGATTCTTTTCGTCTGGCTCATCCTTGATTCGGCGCAACAGCAGTGCGCCAAACGAGGCGACGACTAAGCCTGCTGCGAAGGAGATGGGCAGGGCATTGGCAAAATGGCTACCCAGACCCAGGTCGAAATCGAACCCAACGTGTTTTAGGCCTTTAAGGATGGTGACCATGGATATCATAAAGCCCACCATCCACATATAGATGGGGATGTACTTCTTGGCGCGGTGGAAGGGGTCTTCGGTGTCGAGAATAAAGACCTTCACACTCATGAACAGACCGAAGGAAATTGTGCCTGCCATAACCGGTGAGACCACCCAGCTGGCCACAATGCCGCCCACTTTGCCCCAGTAGATGGCATCCATGGATATGCCTACTGCGGCAAATCCCACGATAGAGCCAACAATGGAGTGTGTTGTGGAGACCGGCCAGCCCTTAATGCTGGCGATCATTAGCCAGGTGCCTGCCGCGAGCAACGCCGAGAGCATGCCGTACACCATGAGCTCGGGATTTGCCTCCATGACCTGCGGATCGATGATGCCTTTGCGGATGGTGGCGGTAACCTCACCTCCTGCCAGATAGGCGCCAAGAAACTCAAACACCATGGCGATCAGAATCGCCTGCTTAATGGTCAGCGCACGGGAGCCGACCGATGTGCCCATGGCGTTGGCGACGTCATTGGCGCCAATACCCCAGGCCATGAAAAAGCCGAAAATGCATGCGAGTATGAGAAAAACTTCGCCGTGCTGGGCAATAATATCCATAGCTGAATCCTTAGCGCGCCATCAGAATTTGCAGGCGATCACCGACACTTTCTGCGTTATCTGCGACATCTCCCAGTAGGGAAATGATCTGGTAGTAAAACATGACCTCAACAGGGGGCAGCTTTGTTTCAACTTTGAACAGTTTGGCGCGCAGTGACACGGCCATGCGGTCGGTGCGATGCTCCATTTTACCCAGTTCCTTGAGCATGGCCTCCACGCGTTTCACTTCGCGCCCGGTGAAGCCGACTTCAAGTAGCTCATCGAGCTCTTGCACAGACTTGTAAGCCTGCGTTGAGGTATCCGCGCAGGCCTGGGCGAACTCCACCATGGGCTCCTGCATTTTTTCCGGGAAGCGAATGTGTCTGCCGATGATCAGTCCGGCTACGTCCTTGGCCGCATTCGCAACTTTGTCCTGGATGCCTACCAAGGTGAGTAAGTCCGAACGGGGAACTGGCAGGAACAGGCTTTTGGGTAGGTGGGTGCGGACATGGCGTTTAAGCCTGTCGGCGGCTTTTTCAGCCTCTGTAATGTCTTTGTGTACTTCGACGGCCCTATCCCAGTCGTCTGCTGCCGCGGCGCGGAACAGGTCGGGCAGGTGTTGAGCGGCCTGGTTGGCGACCTGCATATGCTCCTGAATCGGGCCTATGGGTGATCGTCCAAATAGATTGCCAAGGGGGTTGCGGGCCGCCATGCGCTGTACTCTAGTCGCTCAATTCGGCGCTAGTGTAATTCCACCTGATGAGCTTGTCACAAAAACGCCATAAAAATGTCATATTAGAGGGTCCGGACACTACTGAAACGGCCCGCTGCACAGGGCGGGCCGGGGTCATTGTGTTAGCATCGGGCATGTCACAAGGGGATGGGAGTTAAGGGGCGTGAAGCATGAATAATCAGCTCGGTGGTCAACTGCATGAGCACCGGCTAAACCTGGCTGCACTGGCACAGGACCTGCGTTCAGACGGTCGCCTGTCAGAGGACGATGTGAGACGCATTGGTGGCGCCACCTCTCTCAAGGTTCACCCTTTGGTATATCTGTCTGAGCAGGGTTTGGAAGACTTGGCGCAGCCCGGTCGAGTGCTCGATATGGAGCGCTTGCTCGAGTGGCTAGGAAATCGCGTAGACCAGGCTGTCTATCGTGTTGACCCGCTGAAGGTCGATGTCACTGCAATCTCTGAGGTGATGTCCAAGGCATTCGCCGAGCGGCATCGTATTCTCGCTGTTGAAGTGCACGACAATGAAGTTGTCATCGCCAGTGATGAACCCTACATCCACGCCTGGGAAAAGAACCTCGAGCACGTGCTGCGCAAACCTATCCGTCGGGTCATTGCAGACCCGCGGGAAATTTCCCGCCTCACCGGCGAGTTTTACAGCATGGCGGTGTCCGTTCGTGGCGCCCGAGCGAATGAAAAATCCGCCGCGCCCGGCGGTGTTACCAATCTTGAACAGATGCTGGAACTGGGGGCCAAGAGTGAGCCCGATGCCAATGACCAGCACATCGTAAAAATTGTCGATTGGCTGCTGCAGTACGCCTTTGAACAGCGCGCCAGTGATATCCACATTGAACCGCGCCGCACCGCGGGCAAGGTACGCTTCCGTATCGACGGTGTTCTGCACAGCGTTTATGAACTACCGGCGCACGTGTGTGCTGCTGTCAGCAGCCGCATAAAAATTCTCGGGCGTATGGATGTGGCCGAAAAACGTCGCCCGCAAGATGGGCGTCTGAAAACCCGCTCACCAACCGGCAATGAAGTGGAGCTGCGCCTGGCGACATTGCCGACGGCCTTTGGCGAAAAGCTGGTGATGAGGATTTTTGATCCGGATGTTCTGCAACGTAGCTTTGAGCAGCTCGGGCTGGCGGACGATGACCTGCAGAACTGGGACGATATGACCAGTATCGGTAACGGTATTGTGTTGGTGACCGGGCCTACGGGCTCGGGCAAAACCACAACGCTGTATTCCACGCTGCGCCAGCTGGCCACAGACGAGGTCAACGTTTGTACCATCGAAGACCCAATCGAAATGGTGGAAGAAGCCTTCAACCAGATGCAGGTGCATCATGGCATTGAACTCGATTTCTCCTCCGGAGTGCGCGCTTTAATGCGCCAGGACCCGGATATCATCATGATTGGTGAGATTCGCGACCTGGAGACGGCCAATATGGCAATCCAGGCGGCACTCACGGGTCACTTGGTGCTGTCGACATTACACACCAACGACTCGCCCAGTTCGATCTCGCGGCTGCTCGAATTGGGTGCTCCGGCCTATCTCATTCGGGCAACGCTGCGGGGCGTGATGTCCCAGCGCCTGGTGCGCGTCCTGTGCGCTGTGTGCAAAGTTTTTGAGCCGGTCGATATGGGTGCCTGGCAGCAACTGACACATCCTTTTGTCATTGAGCCGCCAGAGAGAATGGCGCGGCCGGGCGGTTGTCCCCAGTGTCGTGAGACAGGCTATTCGGGCCGTCAGGGTATTTATGAGGTGTTGGTTAACAGCCGTGAAATCGAGGCAGAAATCGTACCCAACCTCAGTGTGTCGCGAATCCGTGAAATTGCGGTGGAACAGGGCATGCAGACCCTGCGTTTGTCCGGAGCATCGCGAGTGGCCCGTGGCGAAACCACTATAGAAGAAGTAATGCGCGTCGCGCCAATGATCGAAAGCTGAAAGCGCTCTAGCGGAACAAGACCTCTTGAATCCAGATACATCATCTTTGACCCCTATGCTTGCTACACAGGCGCTGCAGGGTTGGCAGCAGATTCTTGAGCGCGCAGATGAAGACCTGCGCGCTGCGCTGGGTGCGCAGCCAGTTGCAGACGGGGTCCCGGCGCAACTGGCGCGTGTACTGTCTTGTAGTCCTTTCGCTGCAGATTTGTTCCGCCGCAAGCCAGATCTGCTGCTCGACATGGTGCGCAGCGGCGAGCTCTGGCGATCGTTGCAAGAAGATGAGCTTGTTAAGGCACTTGATACAGCGCTGGGTGCTGTAGACACCGAGCCTGCCGCAGTGTTGCGGCAGTTTCGTGCGCGCCATATATCGCGCATCGTTTGGCGTGATTTTTGCCGGCTGGCAGATACCCTGGAAACTGTCCGCGATACCTCCGCGTTGGCCGATGCGGCAATTGCGGCTGCACTGCGCTTGTCACAGGCGGAGCTTGAAGAAGCCCATGGCGTGCCCCGGGGACGTGATAGTGGCGATGCACAGCAAATGGTTGTACTGGCCATGGGTAAGCTCGGTGCGCGGGAGTTGAATGTCTCCTCTGACATCGACCTGATGTTTGCCTATCCCGAGGCGGGCAAGACTGACGGCGAACGCCGCCCGATGAGTAACGAGGAATTTTTTACCCGGGTCGGTCGAGGCGTGATTGGCTTGCTGGATGAGCGTACTGCTGACGGTTTTGTATTTCGGGTTGATATGCGACTTAGGCCCTATGGTGATAGCGGCTTGCTGGTGCATAACTTCAATTCGCTAGAAGAGTATTACCAGGATCAGGGACGTGATTGGGAGCGTTATGCACTGATCAAAGCGCGACCGGTGACCGGTGATCCGGAGCAGGCTGCGATCCTGATGGACGCACTGCGCCCCTTTGTATTTCGCCGCTATGTCGATTTCAGTGTGATAGACAGTCTGCGCAGTATGAAGCAGATGATTAACTCCGAGGTGCGCCGCCGGCGTTTGGGCGCCAACGTGAAACTTGGTCACGGGGGCATTCGTGAGGTGGAGTTTATTGCGCAGTGTTTCCAGTTGATCCGCGGTGGTCGTGATCTGGGCTTACAGCAGCGCGAGTTACTGCCCGTGCTCGACGAGTGTGTGGCGCTTGGCTGCCTGCCCGCTGATGCAGTGGGCCAACTGCGCGCAGCCTATTTGTTCCTGCGCGATGCGGAGCACGGGGTTCAGGGGTATCTCGACCGACAGACCCAGGAATTACCCACCGACGACCTCCCGCGCCAGGCTCTGGCCACAGTGATGGGCTTTGCCGACTGGGATGCCTTTGTAGCAACACTGGATAAGCACAGGGGCCGGGTATCGGGGCACTTCGGTGATTTGATTGCACTTCCTGACGAAGATACCGAAAACGGCGCTGTACCCGATGCCGCTCTTTGGGATGAAAGCCTCACTAGTGATTCCTTGGCCGAGCTGGGTTATCAGCAGCCTGAAGAGACGCGTAAAGCCCTCTTAGCACTGCGCAACAGCCCTCGCGTCATGACCCTGCAGCCCGAGGGCCGTCAGCGACTGGAACAGTTTATGCCGCGCCTGATATGCGCCTGTACCGAAGTTGATAACCCCGACCTGGTTCTGGTGCGCACTCTGCCACTGGTGACATCGGTCGTGCGGCGCAGTGCATACCTGGTGTTGTTACTGGAAAACCCGCCGGCTATGGCCGAGTTGGTGGCTCTCTACGACGCCAGCCCCTGGATTGCCGAGCAGGTCACCCGCAACCCGGTGTTGTTGGACGAATTGCTGGACCGTGCGAGCCTGTACACGGCGCCGGACAAAGATTTGTTGCGCAGTGAATTGCAGGCGCAGGTAGCTCGGTTGGATCCCACAGATCTGGAAGCGCAGATGGATACACTGCGCTACTTCAAGGCGTCCCATGTGCTGCGTGTAGCCGCCAGTGAAATTGCCGGACGCCTGCCGCTGATGAAAGTAAGCGACAAATTGACCTTTATCGCCGAGGTTATTCTGGAACAGGTGCTGGCCGTTGCCTGGGCTGATCTCACCGCAAAACACGGACAGCCAGCGCGGCAATCCGAGGGCACAGCGTTTGCCGTTTATGCCTACGGCAAGCTGGGCGGCATCGAACTGGGCTATGGCTCTGATCTGGACCTGGTGTTTGTGCACGACGGCAAATCGGGCAGTGCAACCGACGGTGAACGCTGTATCGATAACGCCGTGTTCTATACACGTCTTGGCCAGCGCATGATTCACATTATGGAAACCCGGATGTCTATAGGGCAGCTGTACGAGGTTGACATGCGCCTGCGACCCTCAGGCGAGTCGGGCATGCTGGTTACCTCGGTAGAGGGGTTCCGCAGCTATCAACAGGAGACGGCGTGGACCTGGGAGCATCAGGCTTTGGTTCGCGGGCGTTTTGTAGCGGGGGATCCGGCCGTCGCCCAACAGGTCGAGACGGTGCGCAAGATGGTTTTGTGTCAGCCTCGTGAGGAGCAGCCCCTGGCGCAGGAAGTGCAGATTATGCGCGGCAAGATGCGTGAGAAATTACTGTCAGATAAAGCGACAGAAGATGGGGAATTTAACCTAAAACAGGGTGATGGAGGTATCGTAGATATTGAATTTATGGTGCAATACGCGGTTCTGGCGTGGTCCCATCACGAGCCTGAACTGGCTCACTGGTCCGATAATGTTCGCATTCTCAAGACCCTGGGCCGCAAAGGATTATTCGAGCAGCAGGAGTGCGATGCACTCACGCAGGCGTACCTCGCCTACCGCTCTGCTGCCCATCAACTTTCTTTGCAGCAGCAGCCGGGTGTGGTCCCGGCTGGCCGCTTTGACGCTGAGCGAGCTGTGGTCACGAGAAAGTGGCAGCAGCTGTTTGCGCAGTACCCAATTGATACACAGAAAACAAAATAGAAACAGGAGTTGAGTCATGAGTCTGGCCGATCGCGATGGTCTTATTTGGATGGACGGAGAAATGGTGCCCTGGCGGGATGCCAAGGTCCATGTGCTGACCCATACCTTTCACTACGGCCTGGGAGTGTTTGAAGGCGTGCGCGCCTACAACACGCGGGACCAGGGCGCGTGCATTTTTCGGCTGCAGGATCATACGGATCGTCTGTTCCGCTCTGCGCAGATCCTTGGCATGAAAATTCCGTTCGACAAGGAGACACTGAACCAGGCACAAAAAGATGTGGTGCGTGAAAACGGGCTGCAAGAAGGCTATCTGCGCCCCATGTGTTATCTGGGTTCTGAAGGTATGGGTTTACGTGCGGATGGCTTAGAGACGCACGCCATGATTGCTGCCTGGGAGTGGCCTTCTTATATGGATCCGGACGCCCGTGATCGTGGCATCAAAGTCAGAACCTCCTCGTTCACCCGGCACCATGTCAATATTTCGATGTGCAAGGCAAAGGCGAACGGCAATTACATCAACTCCATGCTGGCTTTGCGCGAGGCGCTTGACAGTGGCGCCGAAGAAGCATTAATGCTGGACAATGAAGGCTACGTTGCTGAGGGCAGTGGCGAGAACGTTTTCATCGTTCGTGACGACAAGATCTATACCCCCGAACTGACGTCATGTCTGGAAGGTATTACTCGCGCTACTATCTTTACGCTGGCTGAAGAACTGGGTTATACGGTTCACGAAAAGCGCATCACCCGCGATGAAGTCTATATCTGCGATGAAGCCTTCTTCACTGGGACTGCCGCAGAGGTGGTGCCGATTCGCGAGCTGGACAGCCGGCAAATTGGCAACGGCAGTCGTGGCCCGCTGACAGAAAAGCTGCAGACCATGTACTTTGATTCGGTGCGTGGCAATCGAGCAGAGAACCGCCACTGGCTCGAGCCGGTTGCCTGATCTGATTGTGATGGGGTCTTACGCGACTGCGCCAGACCCCCTTTCTGCACGGCAGCTGTGACCGCAGCGCAACAACGTATTCTTGTCATTGGCCCGTCCTGGGTCGGGGACATGGTGCTGTCCCAGGTTTTGTATCGCTACTTGCATGACACCCGTCCAGGTGTGCGTATCGACGTACTGGCACCGGCCTGGAGTGCTCCTCTGCTGGCACGCATGCCAGAGATTCACACCGCGATTGATATGCCCCTTGACCACGGCGAAGTTGGCCTGCGTACGCGGCGACGTATTGGTCGCGAGTTGGCGCAGGTGAAATACGATCAGGCCATCGTGCTGCCTAACTCTTTCAAGTCTGCGCTGGTGCCGTTTTTTGCCGGCATTACTTTGCGTACTGGTTGGCGCGGAGAGTGGCGGTATGGTGTGCTCAACGATCTGCGTCGTCTGAATGAGACGGCACTGCCACAGATGGCACAGCGCTTTCTCGCGCTTGGACTAGAGCGCGGTGCTGCGTTGCCGGAGCAAATTTTTCCGCCGGTGCTGCACGCCGACGCGCAGCATGGTGAACAGGTTGCGCGTGAGCATGGGCTCGATCCGCAGCACTCCATATTGGCCTTGTGTCCTGGCGCCGAGTTTGGTCCAGCCAAGCAGTGGCCACCGCAGTATTTTGCACAGCTTGCCGATGCCTTTGCGGTGCGTGGTTGGCAGGTGGTATTACTGGGTTCGGAGCGTGACAAAGCAATCTGCGCCGAGGTGGAAGCCGCCATGCGAGATTCGTCGCAGTGTCGCGATCTTGCCGCGCGGACGTCCCTGGCTGAAGCCATCGACCTGCTTTCACTATGCCGCGGCGCCGCCAGCAACGACTCCGGGCTGATGCATATTGCAGCAGCATTGGGCATCCCACAGCTTGCCCTCTATGGCTCTACCTCGCCTGTCTTTACCCCGCCACTGAATCCATTGGCCGGTTTGTTACGCGAAGAAATAGACTGCTCACCGTGTTTTAAACGCGAATGCCCACTCGGTCATCATCGGTGCATGCAAGACCTGTTGCCCGGACCGGCTATCACTACACTCGAATCCCTGATTCGAGAAGCCGGGGGTAAAAAGTGAGGGTGCTCGTGGTAAAAATGTCTTCACTGGGCGACATTGTTCACACGCTCCCCGCCCTTACAGATGCAAGTAAGGCGCGGCCGGGTATACGTTTCGACTGGGTAGTGGAGGAGAATTTTTCCGAGATCCCGGGCTGGCATCCGGCCGTGGACCGCATCATTCCGGTGGCATTGCGACGCTGGCGCCGACACCCTTTGCGGGATTTTCGCGGACCACAGTGGCGCGAGGCCAAAGCACAGCTGCGTCACGCGCGCTATGACGCGCTCATCGATGCCCAGGGTCTGGTGAAGAGCGCATTTATTTCACGGCTGGTGTCCACGGCGCGTTATGGGCTGGACCGGCAGTCGGTGCGTGAGCGCTTGGCAACCTCGGTCTACGATCACCGCATACGGGTGCCGCGTGAAATGCATGCGGTGGAGCGCACCCGCATGCTGTTTGCGCGGGCGTTGAAGTACGCATTGCCTTCGCATGATGCGCAGTATGGACTGGAGGTCTGCTATCCGAGAAAAACACTACCAACACAGCCCTTCATTTTGTTTTTTCATGGCAGCGCGGTTGCACGCAAGCTCTGGCCTGAAAGCCATTGGATAGAGCTGGCGCGGCTGGCTGTGGCCGCCGAGGTGCGTGTGCTACTGCCCTGGGGCAGCGAACAGGAGCGCCAACGTGCGCAGCGTATTGCCATGGCCGTTGATGAAAGCAATAGTAATAGCGCTGGCAATGGAAATGTTGGCAGGGTTGAAGTTCTACCACGCCTGAATCTTTCTGCTATCGCAGACCTGTTGGCATCAGCGTCGGGCATGGTGGCGGTGGACACAGGTCTTGGACACCTCGGCGCGGCGCTTGGTATCCCGGGCGTGTCACTGTACGGGCATACGAGGCCGGATCGTGTGGGTACGCTGGGGAAAAACCAGTGCCATTTACGTAATGCTACGGATTTGTCGGCGATAGCCTCGCGGGATGTCTGGACCGCACTGCTTGCGTTGTGGGATCGGTCCAGGCATTCCGAGCACGTTGCGCAGGAGGTCTGAAGTGCGTATTGCGTTGGTCTTATCGCACTACTTTCCCCACGGAGGTATGCAACGAGATTTTCTGGGCATTGCGCGGGAGTTGACCGACCTGGGTCATCACTGTCTGGTTTACTGCCAATCCTGGCGCGGCGAAATACCCAGCGGCATTGATGTGCGACTGCTGCCTGCGCCATTTCTTTTCTTTG
>JBLFXU010000027.1:0-15879 GCA_047609575.1 Bacteroidia bacterium
AACTAGCGCACCTCGACAAAGTCCAGGTGCGGATCACAGGTGCCACAGTCGAAACCGTTAAGCTCAGTCTCAACGGCTCTGTGGATCTGTCTAGACAAATCGCCGAGATGGCGCTGCAGCTGGATATTGGCGCCACACGCGGCGAAGGCACGGTGCGCTATGCGAGCTTTGAAAGCCCGCAGATCGATGCCGATCTGCACATGAATCTGCTCGATCCAGCACTGCTGGTACTGGCAGGCCCAGGGTCCGCCGAGGCAGCACCTGCCGCAGCGGACCCTGCAGTAGCGGCTGGTGGCACTCTGCCGCTGGATGCCATAAGAGGAATCGACACGCGCGCTGCGCTGCGTATTGACGAAGCGCGCATGGATGCGCACATCATCAGCAATATGGTGGTGAAACTTCGCGCCGCAGAAGGTGTTATTAACATCAGCACACTCAAAGGCACGCTGCACGGCGGCCAGCTCGACGCCAGCGCTACCTTTGATGGCAGGCTCAACACTGCAAAGCTGAAAACAACGGGCGGTCTGACAGGCCTGGACATTGCGCGCGCGGTAGCCGCCACCCAAGCCACTACGCAAGTCACTGGCAGCGCCACGCTGCAGTGGCAGCTCGACAGCCGTGGCAAGACCACTGATGAGCTAACCAAAAACATGATTGGCCCTATCAAGCTTGATACAACAGAGGTAGTACTTAAGGGAACCAACGTTGAACATCTGCTGTGCCAGAGCGTGGCACTGGCAAATCAAGAAGAACTGACACAGAGCTTCGCCGCCGACACCCAATTTAAAACGCTAGGAGCCCAAATCCAGCTCGCCGACGGACGCGCCCAGCTCAGTCCACTACAGGCACAACTGCCTCGCCTGGGATTAACGGGCAAGGGCGACTACAACATCGCCACGGGTGATCTAAAAGCCCGCTTCAAAGCCCGCCTGTCACCAGAACTGGAAGAGCTGGATCCTGCCTGCAATATCAGCAAACGCCTGACCGACATAGACTTCCCAGTGGACTGCAAAGGCAATACCGGTGGTAATCCCGCGGACTGGTGCAGGGTGGACGCAGAACAGATTATCAAGGACCTTGTAGTCAACGAGGGCCGCAAGAAAATTGAGGAAAAGGCCGGGAGTTTTCTAAACAAATGGCTTCAGAAATAAACTGATAAAAAGGCCGAAAAGAATCGAAAAAGGCAGCAGCGAAGCAAGCCGCGTCGGAGTAAAGACGCCGTATAAACCGCCAAAACTCCTGTACAATGCATCCCTTGCAAACAACCGACAGGGCACGTAATCAATGCGCCAGCTAACCGGCCTAGACGCCTCTTTTCTTTATCTGGAAACCGCCAACGCCCCTATGCATATCTCGGGGCTGTCCATCTACGACCAATCTACCGCCGAGGGTGGCAAGGTACGTTTTAAGGATATAATCGAGAATACCTACCAGCGGATTCTGGGCATGCCCGTCATGACGCAGAAGCTGGTTAAAGTCCCCATGAATATGGATCACCCCTACTGGGTGACCGATGGCGCGTTCGACCCCGAATTCCATATTCGCCACATCGCCCTGCCCAAGCCGGGGGACTGGCGCCAGCTGTGTATTCTGATTTCCCGTTTGCACTCTCGTGCATTAGACCGCGATCATCCGTTGTGGGAAATGTACATCATCGAGGGCCTGGACAACGTCGATGGCCTGCCCAAAGACTGCTTTGCCGTCTTTACAAAGACGCATCATGCTGCAGTAGATGGTACATCGGGCATGGAAATCACATCCGCTATTCACGACCTCTCGCCCGACTACAAGCGAGCGCATAAAGCGCCGACCATTAAGATTGATAATCAACCGGGTCCGCTGGAACTGATCCTCCGCTCCCAGATTAACAATATCCGCAAACCGCTCAACTTCATTAGCGTCGCACGCAACTCTATACCGGGCATGGCCAAGGCAGTAGCCGGGCTATCCAAAGGGAACTTGACGCGGGTCACCAACATTCCCCGCACCCGATTCAATGACAATGTATCTCCGCACCGTGTGTTTGAAGCTATTAATGTAGACTTGGAAGACGTAAAGAAGATAAAGAACGCCGTGCAAGGCGCCACAGTTAACGATGCAGCAATCACCATTGTCGGTGGCGCGTTGCGTAAATACTTGTCAGCTCACGATGAACTGCCCGATAACTCTTTGGCAGCAATGGCGCCGATCAACGTACGCTCCGAAGCTGACAAAGCCGGCGGCAATATCGTATCGACCATGACCGTACAAATGCGCACTGACATCGACGACCCGATGGAGCGGCTACAGGCGGTGCATGAAGGTACCAGCCGGGCAAAGGAGTTGACCAACGCCATAGGTGCAAAGGCCATGACGGACTACTCCCAGTTCATTCCCTCTATGCTGACGGCTCAGGCCGCCCGACTCTCCAGTCGCTGGGGCCTGGTCAACCGCATAAAACCGCAGTTTAACTGCGTCATTACTAATGTGCCCGGGCCGCCTATTCCACTGTACTCGACCGGCGCCAAAATGGTTGCCAACTACGGTACGGGGCCTGTAACCGATGGTCTGGGTTTGTTCCATGTCATCGGGAGTTACTGCGGACAATTTGTGATCAGCGCCACCAGCTGCCGCGTGATGATGCCAGACCCCGGATTCTACCGTCAGTGTCTGCAGGAAAGTTTCGACGAGCTGCTTGCCGCGAGCCAAAAATCTGTGCAACCCAGAAAACCTGCGAAAACAAAAAGACCAAAAAGCAAACGGAAGGCTGCATGAACATTAGGCCTCCCCATGCCCTGCTGGCGCTGACCGATGCGCCCCGCGCGCTGGGAGATATTGCCGTTTTAGCCGCCGCGTCGCCACTACTTCACCTCATGCCCAAGGCGTCTGAACCTCGCAGTGTCATGGTCATTCCCGGGTTCTTCGGGGACGACAAAGGCAATACCCCCTTGCTTCGCTTTCTCCGCAGACTGGGTTATACCGCCTCTGGCTGGGGCCAGGGTCGCAACCTCGGGCCCGGCAGTTTTACCGAGGAAGACCTGGAACAAGTCGCCGAACCTTTACGCGCAGCAGGCGGTGGCAAAGTCACGCTTATCGGCCACTCCCTGGGTGGAATTTACGCCCGTGAAATAGCCCGCGCAAACCCCGAACAAATCGAGCAGGTAATCACTTTGGGCAGTCCTTTCGGACATGGCCGCGACCAGGCCTCCCATGCCAACCGCCTGTATCAACGTCTGAATCCTCAGCCAGATGTGCGAGACAACGATGACCAATTGTGTACACCTCCACCCGTGCCCACTACCGCAATCTACACCCGCGGAGATGGCATCGTTAACTGGCGCACCTCTTTGCAACCGGGGACAGACCATCACGTGCATAACATCGAAGTGCCTGGAAGCCATATTGGCCTGAATCTCAACATCGTTGTGTGGCACTGGATTGCCAAGAAACTCGCTAAAGCGACATCAGTTAACGCGTGATCGCGCAGATCGGAAGTTTGACGCCAAGCGGTGAAAAAGTCTGTTTTACAAGCGACCCATAATCTGCAAGACAGGTTCGCGTTATAGTTGCAGCCACCATACTGCGGAAATAGAATTTTGCTCAGAGCAACGGCCGACAGTTGGCGAAATGCTAGCGACAGAGCAATTGCTATCGAACTGCGAGGCACAAAAAAATGCACTGTATCTCAGGCTCAAGCATCGACCATCAGGACGACAAATCGTTCACCCCGATATTGGCCAGAATTTTGTGCGAGCAGACAATGCTGACTTGCCGTTATGAAACAGGGAATGCGCAGCATGCAGGATAACAATCTAGCAGACCGCAAAATCAGATCCGGCTTACAGATCATTGGCAAACCTATGGGTTTGGCAATGCTATTTAGTTGCCTGCTGCTAACCGCCTGCGGGGACGCTTCAAACTCAGACACCGGGAGCCCATC
Source organism: Bacteroidia bacterium (assembly GCA_047609575.1). Classification (GTDB taxonomy): domain Bacteria; phylum Pseudomonadota; class Gammaproteobacteria; order Pseudomonadales; family Halieaceae; genus Marimicrobium. Next base: position 3,920 of record JBLFXU010000027.1, read on the forward strand.
CGTTTCGCCTCCAGAGGGCAATGAAGGCCGCACCGAGGCCATGGCAAAGTTTGGCATTACACCCAAGTATAAGGGCGACCTGACAAGCCTGTCCGAGATCAATGTCCGCGACGCATCGATGCAACGGATACTCAAGCCGATTGACTACGCATGGTCATTCGAATTCACTAGCGATACGGAGATTTTACTGACACAGCATGGCGGTAAACTACTTCGCATCAATTTGGAAACACAGGAAAAAACATCTATCGAAGGCCTGCCAGACATTGGATCAGGATTTACCCAGATCGGACTAATGGATATTGAACTGCATCCTGACTTTAGCGATAACAAACGTATCTATATCTCATACGCAGCACCTAACCCGCAGGCTCCTACCTATAATCAAACCGAGGTTGCCACAGGTATTCTGCAGAAGAATCGTATAGTCGAGTTGCGCACGCTGATAAACACGAGTCACTATGGTTGGGCGCCCTCAAACTTTGGTGGCGCATTGGAGTTTGACGCCGAGGGTTATCTCTATGTCACCATCGGTGACCGAGGCAACGACCCACTGTCGCGAGCAGGTCACCGCCTGGAAGGTAAGGTACTGCGCCTGAACGACGATGGTTCGGCCCCTGCGGACAATCCGTTTCATGACACCGAGGGATACGACCCCAGAATTTTTGCGCAGGGCCTGCGAAATGCCCAGGGACTGCACTACGATGCACCCACCGGCCTGCTGTTTGAGTCAGAACACGGCCCACTGGGAGGCGACGAGATTAATATTCTGGAGGCGGGACAGGACTACGGGTGGCCAACAATCAGCCATGGCAACAACTATGCCACGGGCAAACCGATAGGCGAGGGAACACACAAGGAGGGACTACAGCAACCACTGTTTTACTTTCTACCCTCCATCGCCGCGTCACCGCTCACCGTTTATCGCGGCAACATGTTCAGCGAGTGGGATGGCGATATTCTGGTAGGCGCCTTAAAGGGTGCGCATGTAGCGAAACTGGATTTTGATGAAGGTAAAATCAAAAGTAGCCGCGCGCTGCTGTCAGAAGTGGGCGGTCGTATTCGCGACATCAAGGTAGCGGCCGATGGTTCCATCTATATCCTTTCCCAAACCCACGGCCTGCACCGCCTCTACCGGGAGCCCGCGTCACTACCCGCGCCAGTCGCGCCGGGTACTGTTGCGGCCACCCCCGCAGCGCCGCCCGCGGATGCCCCACATCCGGGCAAAAACTACTACGATATTGTCTGCTCCGGCTGTCACGACAACGGTGCCACCGGGGCGCCAATACTGGGCGATTACGCACGCTGGAAACCCATTCTGGCGCAACCACGCGAGCTCACCAAAGAACGCGTTCTGAACGGATACAACGCCATGCCCGAGCGTGGGCTTTGTCACGTTTGTTCCGACTTCGGCTTGATGCAAATGGTGGACTACATGTTAGAACAAGCGCAAGAGAACGCCGGTAGCTAAAACCTTTTTTAGGGCATAACGACAACAGATTCAAGTAGGCGCTGGCGGTGCACAACAAACGGCTACTCTGGTTGGTTGACTGAACTATCACCATAAACAACGTACCGCCGCTTACGTCACTGCGCAGGCATGCGGGTGACTGGGCCCATATGGAGGAAGCACATGACCGACCAGGAATGGCAGTACCTGACACTACAGCGAACCGGCCGAATTCTGCAGGTGAGTTTTCGCTCCGGCAATAAAGTGAACAGCCTGAGCAATGCGCTGATGCGCGAGCTGACACAGCTGGCCAATGAACTGCAGTATGACGCCGAGCTAAGTGCCATTATCCTCACCGGTACCGACACTATTTTTACCGGCGGCATGGATCTAAAGGACTCAGAAGGGGCTAACAGTGACAGTCGAACCATGGCCGAGCAACGTCAATTACTCAAGGTGGGCCCGGACATGTGCGCTGCGTGGGAAGCTCTGGAGCAGGTAACGATTTGTGCCATTGAAGGCTGGTGTATCGGTGGCGGTGCGGCGCTGGCCGTATCCTGTGACTGGCGCGTCGCAGCAAGCGATGCACGGTTCTATGTTCCAGAGTTGAAGCTGGGCATGAACATGAGTTGGCAGAGCGTGCCGCGCTTCAATCATTTGATCGGCCCAGCGCGCACCAAACAGCTGCTGATTCTTGCCGACCCCATTGACGCGAACACTGCAGCAACGTGGGGCTTATTCGACTATGTCACAGAGCCAGCAGGTGCAATACACAAAGCGCAAGAGCTGGCCGAGCAGGTTGCAGGTATGCCGCCCGTACCTGTGCGTATGGCCAAGCGCGCAATCAATACCAGTGCAACGGCCCTGGACAATGCGGTGAGCTTTATGGACGCGGATCAATTTCTTCTGGCCCAGGGATCGAACGATGCAAAAGAGGGACTAATGGCATTCTTCGAAAAGCGGGAGGCGAATTTCACGGGTGACTAAAGTACCGGCTAGTGAGCAGGCTAGACTACTGAAGCACGAAGGGTCGAACCGGCAAGCATGCGCACTACTCTGCCTCCGCTGAGTACCGTACTACGAATTCAACTTAAGTCTCGCTCCAAGATCATCCAGCTACCTGTAATCATGGCACAGAGCTTGCTGGTTTCGCGGTTGATCATTCGAATGATGGGGCACATAACTACGGTTTAGCGCAACTGAATCGCCGGCTGTACCTATTTTATTTGACGCCCAAACCCCTCAGTGCCAATTTTGAACTTACAGCAGCGCCATTAGCTGCGCTGCCCTTAATTGGATTCTAAATCCAACCCTGCACCTTCGCCGCCTCATCACGCAATCTTTCCGGCGAGCCCAGCACCTGACGATTAAACCCAATACGCTTGAACCAGTAATGCAATCCCAGCAAATCGGTAAACCCCATACCCCCATGCACCTCAGTAGCGGTGCGCGCCACCATGGTCCCTACCTCCGACAGATGCGCCTTAACATGACAGGCCATTAACACCCGCTCATCGGGCGCGTGATCGAATGCATGAGCGCTATACCACAGCAGTGAGCGCGCAGGCTCCAACTCCGCAGCCATCTCCGCGCACATGTGCTTCACGGCCTGAAAGGACCCGATAAGCCGATTGAACTGTTTCCGCTGGGCGGCATACGCCACGGCAAGATCGAGCATATTCTTTCCCGCACCCAGGGTATCGGCCGCCAGTGCGATGCGCCCAGCCGCATACAGAGTGGGCAAAATATCTTTGTCGCCTCCGGGCAGCAGCTGCGCTGCTGCGCCGTTAAAATTGACCTCCCACAGACAACGGGAATCATCCACACTGTGCAGTGCCTGCCATTCCATGCCCTTTGCATCGCGCTCAACCGCATAAAGATCACCAGCCTCGCTACTGCAAATCAGCAGTGCGGCCTCCGGTGCACCAAGCACAAACAGCAACCGTCCCGAGAGTTTTCCATCGACTACCCCGACAGCCGCACCATCGCGACTACCACCTGCTCCACCGAGCCCTACAGCGACCTGCATAGAACCGTCAGCAATCGATGGCAGCCACTGCTCCTGCTGGGCAGCAGTGCCGGCCAGAGTAATAGCCAACGGTGCCAAAATCGCTGTCTCGGTGTAGGACACTGGCGCGGCGAAGGCGCCCAGCGCTTCCTGCACCAGCACCGCGTCCAACACACCAAGACCCAGTCCTCCATGCGCCTCGGGCACCAACACCGCGGTCAATCCCATCTCTGCCAGCGCTTGCCATAAGGCGTCATCGTGTACAGGACCGTCTGCCAGTGTTTCCCGCAACCAGTCCGTTGCCGCTCGCTCGCTCAACAGGCGACGCAACTGATCCTGCAATAAGACTTGCTCTTCACTCAAACCAAAGTCCATTAGCTGGCACCCCCTGCGGTTTTTGCAGGTTTAGGTTCCCGCGGCATGCCAAGACCATGCTCGGCAATAATATTTTTTTGAATTTGCGCGGTCCCACCGCCGATGATCAAACCCAGGTCGAACATGTATTTGCTTTGCCACATCCCACCACTGCGCAAGCGCGGGCTGCCCCTGTACAAAATACCTAGCTCACCCAGTGCATCAATCGCCAGACCCGCGAGCTGATGATTTAACTCGCAGCCTTGCAGTTTCACAATCAGTCGCGCCATCACGAGTGTCTCACCACGGGTACTGGCACTGAGCAGACGCATACCATTGAAGCGCATCGCCAAAACCTGTGCCTGCAGGCGCAATAATCGATCTCGATACAAGGGATTGTCCATCAGACGAATACCATCGAGTGTTTCTTCGCTCAGGAGCTCAACCAGCTGACCAAGTCGCCTACTCGCCTCATTCGGATTGCCGAGCATGCCACGCTCGTATTTCAATGTGGTGTTGGCAACCTTCCAGCCCTCACCGCGAGCGCCGACGATACTGCTGCGAGGCACCCTGACATCGGTAAAGAACACCTCGTTAAACTCCGCCCGACCCGTCATGGTTTTTAATGGCCGCACCTCGATGCCGGGTGTGCTCATAGGGAACAGTAGGTAACTGATACCCTGATGCTTGGGTGCATCGGGTTCTGTGCGTACCAGGCAAAACATCATGTCTGCCTCCTGTGCGGTGCTGGTCCAGATTTTCTGGCCATTGATCAGGAAGTCATCGCCGTCTTCTACAGCATGGGTACGCAAACTGGCCAAGTCCGAACCGGCATCCGGCTCCGAATAACCCTGGCACCAGAGCATTTCTCCGCGCAAGGTTGCGGCCACATATTGCTGTTTCTGCTCCTGCGTACCGACTTCAAGCAAGGTCGGCACCAGCATGGATATACCCTGTCCTGCCATCGGCACCGGAGCACCGCTGCGAGCAAATTCTTCGCCGATAATATGTGACTGGAGAATGTCCGGTTCCGCACCAAAGCCGCCATACTCTCGCGGGATGGTGCGCGCGGCATACCCTTGCTCTATGAGTAGCGTCTGCCATCGCTGATATTCCTGTGATGCGCGCCCCAAATAGCGTGCAGCAGGCCAGTGTTTCTTGCTGCCCTCGAGAAATGCGCGCACCTGGCCCCGAAAGGCCTCGTACTCTGGGCTAAAGTCCAAATCCACTAGCACTCTCCTCCTTGCAGCTTGTTTGCCAGGTTACTCAAAGACAAAACTCCACAGCTTCATCTGTAGCCAGTTCAGGTCGGCCGCAGCAGCAGGTGCCGCATTCAGCTCAAGATAATCCGCATCGCTGCCATAACGCGGCCACTCGGGCAGACCTTCTCCATTGGGATCACCCGTGCGAGCAAAGTTAACCCAGTAGCTGCGCATAAGTTCATGCACGCGCTGATCGTCAGCTTTGTCGGGCACATCGTTGCCAAATACGTAATTTATTTCTGCGGCGTGGTAAGCACCCAGTTCTTTCCCGACCTCGTTGTCGGGCACATGCGTAAAGAAGTAAAGATAGGACGATTCTCCTGCAGCCTCATTGAGGCGAGCCCAGGTATGCATATTCCAACCAAAGATCATATCGCGCCAGAAATCCAGGTAAGGCTGCTGCGAGCCTTCCTGTTCCGGATACGCCCAAGTGAAGGGGAAGGCACCAAATCCGGCAAGTTTTTTCAAACCTTGCTCAAAGTCGTGCTGACTTTTGAACAGGTAGGGAATCGAGGGGTAAAGCGCAAACGCTGTACTCTCGTCCTGGTTATAGCCCACTAGAGAAGGCACTGCATTGTGCTCGCCGCGATCAAAACGCTGCAGGGCCGGGTCGGGAATGACCCCCCCGTCTACCAGCGGCCGAATACGGTGGCCATCGGCTTCCATCGCATTGAAAACATCCATCACCAGCGAGCTGCCCATTTCGCGCATGGCCGCCAGATTCTCTGCCTCGGCCTGCTCGAAAGCCTCCTGCCCCAGGGCATGGCCTTTTACCAGTTCCGGCTGTGGGGAAATAAAACCCCCGGACTGTCCAATCGCACGGTGAAATAGACCGGCGGCGGCAGGCGATGCCAGCAACTGATTGACCGCACTGGAACCGGCAGACTCACCGAAAACCGTGACATTGCCAGGATCGCCGCCGAAGGCGGCAATATTGTCACGCACCCACTGCAGAGCGGCGATCTGGTCCTGCAATCCATAATTGCCGGAAGTACCGCTGCGCTCCTGACTCAGTTCAGGGTGGGCGAGATAGCCAAAAATACCCAGCCTATAATTAATAGTCACCAGTACCACGCCGTCCCGCGCGAGACTGGCGCCATTGTAGTTATCTATGGAACCACTGCCGCGCGTGAAACTGCCACCGTGAATCCAGACCATTACCGGCGCCGGTTCTTTCGTGCGCAATTGCGCGCTCCAGACGTTAAGAAACAGACAGTCCTCCGCGATGCTGCGCAGTTCCTTATAGTAGGGGCTGTTTACCGCATAAGGCGTTTGCATGCAGGAGTGCCCATACCGGGTCGCATCTTGCACCTTCTGCCATGGCTCGGCGGGCTTCGGTGCGCGCCAGCGTAAGTTCCCCAGTGGCGGGCTGGCGAAGCGAATACCTTTGAAAGCGTGCACACCCCCATCCTGCGCACCACGCAGCAGCCCATTGCCTATTTTGACAATGGGTTCGCTATCGGTCGCGTCCTGGCCATGCGCAACCGGCAGCAGCAGCGCGTAGCACACAGCACTGGCCAAAACAGCTACCCATCTCAACACATGCCTGGTATTGCATGCGCGCTCTGCACTGAGCAAGGAAATATGATGAATCATTGAAATTAATGGCACAACGGCACTCCTATACGTGGATGTTGCGTTAACTATTCAGGCGCAGTCGCTGTTCATAACTGTCATTACAAGCCAGGCCCGCCTCCGGCGCCGCTGCCTGATCCAGCAGCCATTCCAGCACCGTTGGCTACGCCCGCGCATAGACAGAGCTTTGGAGCCCTGACCGAAAATTGCCTTGTGCTGTGCTGGATTCCATATCGATCAAACGGTTCTTCGCACTGCCCTCAAAGCGCTAGAATAGCATGGTGTAGCGCCTTGGCCTGCCCCCGCTTGGGGGTCATGGCGCATTCCCTTATGAGGATGGCGTCATATCCCATGTCTGCGCCCTGCCTATTGGGTAAGATGCGATACTTTCCAAGGCTGATCGGTTAATTTGCCATGTCTCAAAAATCTGTGCTTATAGGTGGTGCCAGCGGATTCTGGGGCGACGCTGCCCGGGCGACGCCCCAACTGCTCAATGTCGACGGGTTGGACTACGTCGTCTACGACTACCTTGCAGAAATCACCATGTCCATCATGGCCCGCGCCAGACTCAAGGATGACGCCCGCGGATATGCCACCGATTTTGTCTACGCCGCTATGAAGCCCAATCTGGGCGTCATAGCAGAGCGCGGCATCAAAGTGGTCTCCAATGCCGGGGGCGTAAACCCCCAGGCCTGCGTCGCAGCACTGAAGGCCGAAATCGCCGAACAGGGACTTGACCTAAAGGTCGCCTGCATCACGGGCGATGACCTTATGCCAGCCAAAGCAGAGCTTGCGGGACGCGGCATCACTGAAATGTTTTCCGCCGTGGAATTCCCCGACCCGGACAAAGTCCTCAGCATGAACGCCTATCTGGGCGCATTCCCGGTAGCTCGCGCGCTGAATGAAGGTGCCGATATCGTTGTGACGGGTCGCTGTGTGGACAGTGCAGTTACCTTAGGCGCATGCATTCATGCCTTCGGCTGGGGTCGGGACGACCTGGACCAATTGGCCATGGGCTCTTTGGCCGGGCATATCCTGGAGTGCGGCCCGCAGGCCACAGGCGGTAACTTTACCGACTGGGAACAAGTGCAGGGTATGGCCGATATGGGCTATCCGATCGCCGAGATTCATCCTGATGGCAATTTTATCTGCACCAAGCCCGAAGGCACCGGTGGACTGGTCAGCGTGGGTACTGTCAGCGAACAGATGCTTTACGAAATAGGCGATCCGCAGGCGTACATATTGCCGGATGTGGTCTGCGATTTCTCGACGGCCTCGCTGGAGCAAGTCGGCGAAAATCGCGTCAGTGTTCGCGGCGCCATCGGCAGACCAGCACCCGACACCCTGAAGGTCAGCGCCACCTTCGCCGATCAGTTTCGCGGCGGTACCTATATGAGTTTTTACGGCGTTGATGCACAGCGCAAAGCACAGGCGCTGGGAAATGCCATCTTCGAGGCGGCCCGTAATACCTTCAAAGTATCCGGCCTGGCTGACTTTAGTGAAACCAGCATTGAGATGATGGGCACGGAAAGCCAGTTCGGTGACTTCAGCCAGATCAAAGACAGCCGCGAAGTGGTCATGAAACTGGCAGCCAAGCACCCGGACATGATGGGCATTGGCATCATGCTTAAAGAAGCCGTGGGTCTGGGCCTGGCAACACCCCCGGGGCTGTCCGGTTTCGCCGGTAGCCGCCCTGCCCCCTCCCCGGTGGTGCGTCTATTCTCCTTTGTCATACCAAGAGATGAGCTTGCGGTTAACATTGAATTGGACGAACTCGTCATAGACTGTGAAGAGCGCGCCGGCAGCCGGCTTGATTTGGCCACCATTGATCGCCCCGTGCACCCGTCCGCGAAATCATCAGGCGAACAGGTCGAGGTACCGCTAATCGCACTGGCCTTCGGTCGCAGTGGCGACAAGGGCGACAAAGCCAACGTGGGCATCATCGCCAGAAAGCCCGAATATCTGCCCTACATCTGGCAGGCGTTGACCGAAGAATCTGTGACGGCGCGCTTTGCCCATTTTCTCGCTGACACATCCAAGGGCGCAGTAGAGCGCTACCTGTTGCCGGGCAGCAACGCCATCAACTACCTATTGCACGATGTTCTCGGGGGTGGCGGCATTGCAAGTCTCCGCAACGACTCACAGGGCAAAGGTTACGCGCAACTATTACTGGCCTGCCCAATCGCAGTGCCCAAAGAGATAGCGGAGAACCTGTCATGACCGTGTTCAATTCCAAGGTCAATCCCAACTCTGATGGTTTTAAAAAAAATCGGCAGGAGATGTTGGCACTTATCGACCAACTGGGTGAGCTGAACACGCGCGGAGCGGCGCTTTCAGAAAAGCGCAAACCACGATTCGAATCCCGTGGCCAACTCACCCCACGGGAACGCCTGGCACGTCTGCTTGACCCGGGCATGCCCTTTCTGACCATCGGCAATATCGCAGGTTACCTGCTGGATACCGACGATCCAGACACATCCATAGCAGGCTCTACCATTATTTCAGGCATCGGCTTCATCGGCGGCGTGCGCTGTGTTGTGGTGGTTGACGACTCTGGCATTATGGCCGGCACGCTAACGACCGCTGGTGGTTACCGTATCAGGCGCAGTGAAGAAATCGCGCTGGAGCAGCGCCTGCCCTTTGTTCATCTGGTGGAGAGCGCTGGCGGCGACCTGCTGAACTATACCGTGGAAGGCTTTTCCACCGGCGGCGAATTGTTTGGCAACCTTGCCAAACTTTCCAAGGCGGGTATCCCGGTCATTTCTATCCTGCATGGCTCATCGACCGCAGGCGGGGCTTACATGCCCGGATTGTCAGACTACGTAATCGCGGTAAAAAATAACGGTAAGGCTTTCTTGGCTGGTCCGCCCCTGCTCAAAGCAGCCACAGGAGAAATCGCTACGGAAGACGAGTTGGGTGGCGCAGAAATGCACGCAACCGTGTCGGGCCTGGCAGAGTACCTCGCCGAGAATGACGGACAAGCCGTGCAAATGTGCCGAGAGCTAATGCAACGCCTGCACTGGAACAAGAGCTGCGAGGCTCCAGTACGACGTGCCTTCGCCTCACCACTCTATGCCGCCAACGAAATCGCCGGAGTAATACCCTGCGACTACCGCACGCCCTATGACATGCGCGAACTGGTTGCGCGGATAGTAGACGGTTCAGACTTTATGAATTTCAAGCCCCGTTACGGCGACGCAACGGTCTGCATACAGGCAGAGATTTTCGGCTTACCCTGCGGCATTCTGGGCAACAATGGCCCCATCGATCCAGCAGGCGCAACCAAAGCCACGCAGTTCCTGCAGCTTTGTGACCAAAGTGATATTCCCGTGCTATTCCTGCAGAACACCACCGGCTATATCGTGGGTACAAAAAGCGAGCGAGCCGGCATGATCAAGCACGGCTCGAAAATGATTCAGGCCGTGCGCAACCTGGAAGTACCTCGAATCACCATGATGACCGGCGCCAGTTTCGGCGCGGGCAACTATGGCATGTGCGGTCGTCACTTTGAACCAGACTTCCTTTACACCTTTCCCAACGCCGCTACCGGCGTAATGGGCGGCGAGCAAGCAGCCAAAACAATGTCCATGGTGGCGCGCGGCAAAGCCGCGGCAACCGGTGCTAAGCCAAACGAAGAGGCGCTGGCACAACAAGAAGCATACATCGCCAATATGTTCGACAGCCAGTCCAGCGCCTTCTACACCTCTGGCCACATGCTGGATGATGGCATGATCGATCCACGTGACTCCCGCAAAACATTGGGCTTCCTACTGGAAACCGTTTGGGAAAAACGTCACCGCACCGTACGTGAGAACAGCTTCGGCATCGCGCGGATGTAACAGGCACTGGAGAAGAAAAATAGATGAGCAAATTACCCGAAACAAAAAACCTCATTCTGGAAAAGAAAGGCAGCGTCCTGACCATCTGGTTCAATCGCACAGAGGCGAAAAACTCTCTGTCAGCAGAAATGGTGAACGAGATACATGCTGCGCTGGATGCAGCGCGTGAAGACAGCACGCTGCGCACCCTGATCATTCGTGGCAAAGGCGGCATTTTCTGTGCTGGTGGCGACATCAAGGGATTCAAATCTGGCCTGCAGGGCGGTGAGCCCAACGAAGCAGACGTCGCCGCGGGCAACCGTGAATTTGGCGACCTGATGATCAAGCTGAATGAGCAACCCCAAACAGTCATCATGCTGGTGGAAGGTGCGGCCATCGGCGGCGGCCTCGGCCTGTGCTGCGTGGGTGACGTGACCATCGTTACGCGAGAAGCACGCTTTCGTCTTTCGGAAACAAGCCTTGGCATTCCACCCGCGCAAATCGCTCCGTTTGTTACCGAGCGTATCGGCCTTACACAGGCCCGACGCCTAATGCTAACGGGCGCCCGCTTCAAGGGCGAACAGGCGGTGCAGTATGGTATCGGCCATATTCTGGCAGACGATGCACAAGACATGGAAACCAAGTGCGCCGAGGTACTGGAACAAATCAGCTTATGCGCACCGGGCGCCAACGCTGTCACCAAGTCCATCATATTCGAAGCCTTGCGCAAGCCGCGCCCCGAAGCGCTGGACTTCGCTGCAAAGGGATTCGCACACTGCATGCTCAGTGACGAAGGCCGCGAAGGCGTAGCGGCATTTATTGAAAAACGTAAGCCGGCTTGGGCTGAAGACTAAGAGCTGAAAACTAAGGGCTGAAAACTAAGGGCTGAAAACTAAGAGCCGAAGATTAAGAGGCAAAGAAAATAATGACACGATTTACCAGCGTTCTGATCGCCAACCGCGGCGAAATTGCCTGCCGCGTTATCAGAAGTGCCCGCGAACTGGGCTACCGCACCGTAGCGGTGTACTCCGAAGCCGATGCCGGTGCACCCCATGTGCAACAAGCAGATGAGGCCGTGTGCATCGGCCCCGGACCAGTGGGCGAATCCTATCTTGTACAGGACAAAATTCTAGAGGCTGCGCGCAGCACTGGCGCGCAAGCAATTCATCCCGGGTACGGCTTTCTCAGTGAAAACGCCGAGTTCGCCAAGTCCTGCGAGGACGCTGGACTGGTCTTTATCGGACCCAGCTCTCAGGCCATTCATCTTATGGGTCACAAGGCCGAAGCCAAGCGCCGTATGATTGACGCCGACGTACCCTGTGTTCCCGGTTACGAGGGCGAAGACCAGAGTGACGACACACTACTGCGCGAAGCACACAGTATTGGATTGCCGTTGATGGTAAAAGCTTCCGCTGGCGGCGGTGGTCGCGGCATGCGACTGGTGCATGATAGTGCAGAATTGGGCAATGCCATTCAAATGGCCAGGGCGGAAG
>JBLFXU010000028.1:0-15813 GCA_047609575.1 Bacteroidia bacterium
CTTTTGCTGCACTGACCACCGCCCCCTGCGCCACGCTGTCGCCCCTATGCCGTCTTCTGTGCAACGCGCATCACTGCGCTGCGAGATCGGGTATTACCCGCCACTTCTTCTGCCGTTGCCTTGACCGCCTTGCCAACCAGGCGCATACGCCGATTGATAGCCGCATCGGTAACCGGCACGCCTCGCGGCAACACGTCTCCACGCGCCATATTGCGCATGTAGCGCTTTACCATTCGATCTTCTAAAGAGTGAAAACTGATCACCACGAGACGACCGCCGACCTGCAACATATCCAGCGCGGCGGCCAGCAAGTCTTCCAGATCATCCAATTCCCGATTTACCTTGATGCGAATCGCCTGGAACGAACGGGTCGCGGGATGCTTGTGTTTCTCCCAGCGCGGGTGTGCTTCTTTGACGACCTTGGCCAGTTCGGCAGTAGTCGTCAGAGGGGCGACTTCCCCGGCGGCAACAATGGCCGCTGCTATACGACGAGCGTAGCGCTCTTCTCCGTATTCCTTCAGCACCGCGGCAATCTCCCCCTCACCGGCACTGGACAACCATTGCGCCGCGGTTTCCCCGCGACTGGTATCCATACGCATATCAAGCGGCCCATCATTGAGAAAGCTGAAACCACGTTCGCCCTCGTCAAGTTGGGGGCTTGAAACCCCCAGATCCAATAAGATGCCATCAACTGCAGCGATCCCCATACGCTGCAGCTGATGGGGAAGCAGAGCAAAAGAGCCGTGAAATAAGTCAAACCGGCTGTCGCTCTGTGCTAACTGTTGCGCGACCTCACAAGCCGCAGGGTCCTTGTCCACCGCCAGAAGGCGACCGGAGGCACTGAGTTTATCCAGTACTTCGCGACTGTGACCGCCGCGCCCGAAGGTGCCGTCGACATAGACGCCATCGGGGTTTGTTACCAGAGCTTCAACTGCCTCTCGTAATAAGACTGTGTTGTGTGATGAGGCCACTAGAGTCGCAGCAACAACAATTCATCAGCCAGTTCCTCACCGGCATCCGGGTCCAGCGCAGGCTGCTCAACTTCCAGCTGCCACAGGTCCTCGGCCCATAATTCGAATTTGTTTGCCTGCCCCACCAACACCAGCTTCTTATCCAGCCTGGCGTACTCGCGCAAAGAAGGTGGCAGCAGGATACGGCCGTTACTGTCCAGTTCCAGATCAGTGGCGTAGCCCAATAGTTGGCGCTGCAAGCGCTTTACGCCGGGCTTCAATGCGGGCAGACTCTGGATATCCTTTTCAATCCGCTCCCATTCCGGCAGTGGATAGATGACAAGGCAGGGGGATTTGGGCTCTACCGTGATGACAATCTGGCCTTCGCATTGCTCCATCAATGGCTCGCGCTGTCGCCCTGGCATAGCCAGTCGACCCTTCGCATCCATGTTGATGTTGTGTACTCCGCGAAACACGGCAGCCTTCCCCCACTTCTATGACTTCTTGACCATAAAAAGCCAAAAAATCCCACTTAAACCCACTTCTTGACACTATAGGTCTCGGCCTCCAAAAGTGTCAAGGAAGCCACAGGCAAAAAACGTTTTAATTTCAGGGGTTTGGAGGTGTTTCGAAGGGTAGCGCACGGGTCACGAGGTAGAGAAAAATCTACCAAAACAGACCTGTAAATCCTTATCCTGAGGATTTACTTTAAGTTACAGTCTTATTTTTCATGAAAAACATCTTTTATTATAATCAAATGGAATATAACAGCGAAATCCAGAGACCCGAACAGTCATCTGGAGCGCAAAAAGCGTCTTAACGGGGGAATAGCACCGGCGCAGTTCGCGCCAGAGAGGGAAAAAATGAGTCGGTCGGTAAGCCGGGTTCTGTCGTGGACGATCATTCATCTGCGACAAGTGTCACCACTTGCCTGTAGCGACCTACCCGAATCCACTGCGGGCCGCAGCTGATGGATTCCTATTTGGTCTTGCTCCGAGTGGGGTTTACCATCGCCACGCCTGTTGCCAGCCGCGCGGTGCGCTCTTACCGCACCTTTTCACCCTTACCTGGCCACGACGTGACCGGGCGGTTTCCTTTCTGCTGCACTTTCCGTAGGCTCGCGCCCCCCAGGCGTTACCTGGCACTCTGCCCTATGGAGCCCGGACTTTCCTCCCCCCAGGCACTTACTCATGACCGCTGCGAATGACAAAACGGGCATGAGAAAGTGACTGGGAAGCGATCGCCTGACCGACTCGGCGCCAAGCCTACGCCGGGGAAGGCAGCAGTGCAAGACGCGTAGCGACAAACTCTACTACCCACGCTGCAGCCACCTGGACTTCATTTCGGGGAGCGGTGATCCACCAGGTACCGATACAGGTCTTTCTTGCGCAGGCCAGTGACATCTGCAACGACTGCCGCCGCTGACTTGGCCGGCATATCTTGCACCAGCCGCTGCAATAACCGCTCCACTTCCTCATCAAGTATGCGTTCAGAGGCAGCGCGGCCCGCCACCAGCAACACAATCTCGCCGCGACGCTGGTTGTCATCTTGGGCGACAAACTCTACGAGTTGCTCAAGTGGCTCACGGCGCAGGGTCTCAAAGGCCTTGGTTAGCTCACGCGCAAGTACCGCCTCGCGCTGCGCGCCGAAGGCCTGGGCCATATCAGTGAGGCACGCCAATACTCTGTGGGGTGCCTCGTAGAAAACCAGCGTACTGGGCACAGCAGCAAGCTCCTCAAGCCTTCGCAACCTGGCGCCCTGCTTTGCCGGTAGAAACCCCTCGAACAGGAATCGGTCCGTCGCCAGACCTGAGGCGCTTAATGCGGCCACTGCCGCGCAAGCGCCCGGCAATGGGGACACCGTGATGCCCAGCTCCTGAGCACGTCGCACCAGTCGATATCCCGGATCTGAAATGAGCGGCGTACCCGCATCTGATATCAACGCTACACTGCCACCTTGCGCAATTACCGTAGTGACTTTATTCAGTGTTCGTTCTTCGCTATGGTCGTGATAGGCCAGCAAGGGTGTCTCTATAGCGTAGTGTTGCAGCAGCCGCTGGCTGTGGCGGGTATTTTCCGCGGCGATTAAATCCACTCCCTGCAACACTTCCACCGCCCTGCTGGTCAGGTCACCAAGGTTGCCAATGGGTGTCGCCACAACATAGAGCCCCGAATCCACTTTTTCCCCTTATAATGGCGGTCCGCGACCCGCGCCGAACCCATAAATCAATGAACCATAGTATGACACAGACCCCATTCCGTTCCGGCGCCGCATTGAAGACCTGCACACTGGTATTGTGCGCTGCAGTCCTGTGGGGCTGCGGCTCTCAAACACGGCAACCCGACACACAGCAAGACGGCGATCCGACAACCGGAGGCTACGACCAGCCTGCCGGCACGATAGCGCTGGCACTCCCGGTCTCTGGCTATGACGCGCAATTCCACGCAGCAGATTCAGCTCTGGATAGGGGCGACTGGATGGCCGCAAGCCTCTCTCTACCAGACCGGGAAATTGACACCCTCTCTTCCTTTGAAGGCCACTACCTGCGCTATTTACAGGCACGCATGTCCTATGCCCGCGGTGCGGCGAAGTCAGCATTTGAGCAGATAAGTGCCTTGCTGGACTCTGACATCGTCGTGGCTTTACGTTACCGCGCGCTGGCATTCAGGGCGCACGCTCATGCTCTGGCGCTGAGGCAGATCGATGCCGCATGGGACCTGCACAATATCCTGCAACTGGGTGAACTGGAAAACGCCCCGGCCTGGCGCAGAGAACTGTGGCGGACACTGCAGCAGGCAAGCATAGAGGAGCTGAAAGCTGCTGATGCGCTTGCGCCGGACGCAATATGGGAAGGCTGGCTGCGGCTGGCCCTGGCCAGTCGCGAAACCCGCTATGTGCGAAGGGCCCAATTGCAGAGCTGGAAAATGGATTATCCGCAGCATCCAGTAGCTTCCCAATTACCCGGAGGACTGGAGTCACTGCTTGCGAACGACCACAGCGCCCAACAAGTGGCGCTACTGCTGCCGCTCAGCGGGCGACTTGCCCCCGCTGGCAAAGCCGTGCTGGACGGCTATCTCGCAGCGCATTTTGATTCGACCGGCCCGACTGCGCAACTACAGGTGCTGGATTCCACAGAATTTCCATCAGCCAGCGCCGCCTATGATCATGCGGTAGCCAGTGGCGCCGGGTTATTAATCGGCCCACTTAATAAATTGGCAGTAACCGACCTGGGCACCCTGGCCAATCGCCCTATCCCGATTCTCGCACTGAACCGCACCGATTCACTGCTGCCTGCCTCGGGAAGCGCGCTGGTGCAGTTTTCATTGGCACCTGAAGATGAAGCCGCCAATATTGCAGAGTTGGCTTTCGGTGACGGCGGTCGCCGCGCAATCATCCTGAGTCCGCAGGGCAGCTGGGGCGACAGCACCAGAGCCGCGCTAAGTCGCCGCTGGGAGGCCCTGGGTGGACAAATAGCAAGTACAGCCAGCTTCTTTGACCAGGAAGATTATTCGCCGGGGATTCGCAGAGTATTGGGACTTGCCGACAGCCAGCGCAGAGCCGCCATCATTGATGACGTGTTGGTCGACGAGCTGGAATTCTCACCGCGTCGCAGACAGGACGTGGACGTGATCTTCCTGTTAACACGCACAGCAGCACAGGCCCGGGCACTAAAGCCTCTGCTAGCCTTCCACTATGCTGGCGATCTCCCTGTCTACACCACCACCAACGCCTACAGCGGTATCCCCCAGCCTGGGAACAGGGACCTGAATGGCATTCAATTGGTAGAAACGCCCTGGTTACTCGGCGCCAATACAGCCCTGCGCGTTGCCGTGGCAGCCGGCGACTCTGCCAGTGAGAACTACCCTCGATTAAACGCAATGGGGGCCGACGCCTTCCTGCTGCAACGCGAGTTTGCACGTCTATCGGCAGGGCCGGATGCATTACTGCGCGGCAATACAGGACTGCTCAGCATGGACCCGCAGCTGCGTATCGAAAGGAAGCTGCTACCGGCTACATTTGATGGGGGCGTCATTCAAGCTCGCTGATTACACTGGTTCGCCCTGATTCACAGGAGATGCCAGATGACCGCAACCAATGGACGCAAATTCGAAAACCAGGCCAGCCAATTATTGCGGCGCAGTGGACTCAAAATAGTTGTGCGAAATTTCAGTGCGCGCACCGGTGAAATCGACATTATCGCGCTAGAGGGCAATCACCTTGTGTTCGTAGAAGTGCGAGCCCGCAGCAATCCGGCGTACAGCAGTGCCGCAGGTTCCGTCGATCGTCACAAGCAGCGGCGCATTCTGCAAACCGCTCAGCTCTTTCTCCAAAAGCACCCTGAACTGGCTAATTTGCCCTGTAGATTTGACGTGATCGCCTTCGAGCCGCCACAATCGTCTACCGAACGACACATTAACTGGATCCGCAGCGCATTCTGCGCTTAACGCTAACTGACCGGCCCAACTCCATGGACTACTACGAACAGATCGCCAGCCATTGCCAGGGCACTATCGAAACGATAGCCATGTCCGTGGATCATATCGCTGACCGCTTACAGCGCGGCTGCGATCTAATGACGTCTGCGCTACTGGACGATGGAAAAATTATCGCCTGTGGAAATGGCGCTGATGGCGCACTGGCACAATTGTTTGTCAGTAACCTGCTGGGACGCTTCGAACAAGAGCGGCCCGCACTGCCAGCTCTATCCCTTGGTGCAGACAGCGCAAGCCTGACGGGCATCATACAAAGCAACAGTGTGAATGAGATTTTTTCGCGGCAGCTTCGCGCACTGGGGCAGCCCGGCGACGTCTTGCTTTGCATAAACAGTGGTGGCTCCTCTCCTAGCCTGCTGCGCGCCGTACAAGCGGCTCTGGAGCGCAATATGACTGTGCTGCTGTTATCGAACGATGCAGACACCGAACTGGGCACACTGATCAGGGCCGAAGACGTTGAACTGCGTATCGAAGCGCCTCACCAGGCCCAGCTTATCGAGGTGTTCACCCTGGTGCTGAACTGCTGCTGCGAACTGATCGAACAGAACCTGTTCGGCGATTTCCAACAGGATTAATTTATGAGAGTTCTAACATTCGCCTTGCTCACCAGTTGTCTGCTGCTATCAGGATGCGGCAGTATGTTGGCCAGCCTGCAGGTAGACACAATTGAGGATGAACCTGGCTATCGTACGTTTGGTCGTATCATTGAAGACGATCAGGTAGAAACCAAGGCCATCGTCAATATTCATGCGGCGAACGATCTCTTCCATGAAGCGCACATCACAGTAGTATCGTACAACGGCTATCTGCTACTGGCGGGGCAGGTCCCCAACGAAGCCATGAAAGTGCAGGCCACCGAAGTGGTACACAAGATCAAGGGCGTGCGCAGAATCTATAACGAGCTGGAAATCGCCGCACCAAGTTCCGGCATGACCCGTACCTCCGATACCTGGATTACGGCCAAAGTGAAGTCACTGCTTTTGGGTAGCAGCGAAATTCAGGGTTCACGGGTCAAGGTGGTTACTGAAAATGGAGTGGTCTTCCTGATGGGACTGGCGTCTTCGCGCGAGGCGCAGCGCGTGGCAGATACAGCTTCGGGTATTTCAGGCGCGCAACGGGTGGTCAGGCTTTTCGAACTTCTGGAATAACTTATTTGACAATCTTAAGGGAGGGCCGCTTTTCATCTGGAATGAGATCAGGCGGCGTGTCGTCTGGCGGCTCATTAGCCTCTTCAGGATCGAACACCATGCCTTGTCCGTTTTCGCGCGCGTAGATTCCTACTACAGCGCTGATGGGTACAAAAACATCCTCCGCCTTACCACCAAATCGACCATTAAAGGCGACCGCATGATTGGTGATATTCAGGTCGACAACGGCATCCGGTGAGATATTAAGAACAATCTGATCGTCTTTAACGTACTGCGTGGGCACACTCACACCGTCAATGGAGGCATCCACGAGCACATAGGGCGTGCAGTTGTTGTCAACAATCCATTCATACAAAGCACGCATGATATAGGGACGACTGGAATTCATAGTTAAAGCGGCAACCCTTTAGCGGATAAGGCCTTACAGACGCATTTCCCGTTCCTGTTCGGTCAGGCTGTCCTGAAAGGATTCCCGATTGAACAAAGTCTCCATGTACGCCAGCAGAGGCTTGGACTGTTTGCTAGGACGAATATCGACACCCAGAGCTGGAAGACGCCAGAGAATGGGCGCGATGCAGCAGTCAACGAGCGTAAATTCCTCGCTCATGAAAAACGGCTTTTCAGCAAAAATAGGGGCAATGCCCATGATGCTCTCTCTTAGCTCCTTGGTAGACTTTTTCATCACGTTATCACTACGTGTGTGCAGAATAGCATCCACCAACGCACTCCAGTCCCGCTCAATGCGGTGAATGAACAAGCGACTTTCTGCGCGGGCAACGGGGTATACCGGCAACAAAGGCGGATGCGGGAAGCGCTCGTCAAGGTACTCCATCATCACCTTGGACTCATACAGTACAAGGTCTCTATCCACCAGCGTGGGAAGGCTATTGTAAGGATTGAGGTCCGCCAACTCTTCCGGCGGGTGAGCCATATCAACCTCCACCAAGTCTACAGTGACGCCCTTCTCGGCCAACACAATGCGCACACGGTGACTGTAATGACTCGTACTATCCGAGAAAAAGGTCATCGAAGATCGTTTTGCCACTACACCCATGGGGTTTCCTCAATCAATTCTTACAAAGAACGTGGCGCTGGATGTACTATCCAACGCCTGCACAAACACTACCAATTAGTGAACGTCTTTCCAGTATTCTCGATTCAGCAGCGCCGCTAAAACAGTGAACAGCGCAATAAACATCAGGACATACATCCCGATCCGCTTGCGCTCAACGACCATCGGCTCAGCCGTGTAGGCGAGGAAGTTTACCAGATCGTACATGGCACCATCGAACTCTTGTGTCGTCATAGAACCCTCCTGGGCAATGGTGAAATTGCCACAGGGGTCCTCCTTAATATCTTCACCGGTCAAGGCGTCTCGCTTAATACCGCCGTTGGCCGCGTGCACCGGGCCGGCAGCACACTCCTGCAATCCCTGCAGCTCAAGTAGCACGTGAGGCATACCCACATCTTTGAAAACACGGTTGTTCACGCCATAGGGACGGCTCTCGTCCTTATAGAATGTCCGCAAATAGGTATAAAGCCACTCCGGCTGGCGCGCTCGTGACACCAGCGTCAGGTCCGGGGGCGTTGCGCCGAACCAGGTTTTGGCCAAATCTTCGTCCATGGCATTTTCCATCAACGAGCCAATTTTATGATTCGAGTCGAACATCAGATTTTCCATGAACAGGTCTTCAGGTATCTGGAGATCCTCTGCTGTGCGGTTATAACGCGCGTACTGCAGCGAGTGGCAAGCCATGCAGTAGTTCATATAGACCTGTGCGCCAGACTGCAGCGAAGGTAGATCTTCTGGATCCGCGACAAACTCATCACAATCGATGGCGCCACAGGCATACCCTGCGTCAGCGCCTATAGCCTTCAGCGGCAGTATGGTGAGCGCCATGATAAGCGCAAACACACCGAGCGAACCCCAAATACCAATACCCCCGTCTGTGGTGACACGTTCAGGGACGGGTTTGGTTTTGTCCATGGCAGACCAGATCGGCATCAGCAGGAAGAAGCCAAAGTAGATAATGCTGCAAATTTGCGCCAGCAAAGTACGATCTGGAGTCGGGGACTTCACGCCCAGTACACCCAAGATCAGAAACGATGAAATGAACAATATCAGCATAGTTTTGTTGATGTTGCCGCGGTAGCGCCAGGAGTTCACAGGGCTGCGATCCAACCATGGCAGCAAGAACGGGATGGCAACAGACGCTGCAAAGGCGATAAAGCCCCAGAATTTATCCGGCACGGCCCGCAAAACGGAGTAGAACGGCGTGAAATACCAGGTAGGAGCAATATGCTCTGGCGTCTTCAGGTTATTGGCTTCCTCGAAATTGGGGTGTTCCAGGAACAGACCACCCATTTCCGGCAGGAAGAAAATAATGCCGCAGAAGATGAACAGGAATACGCCGACAGCCTGCAAGTCATGCACGGTGTAGTAGGGATGGAAAGCTATACCGTCCAGGGGTATGCCATCTGGACCCTTATGCTTCTTGATATCAACGCCGTCAGGATTGTTGGAACCCACCTCATGCAGGGCCAGCAAGTGCAGTAACACAAGTGCCAGCAGAACGATTGGCAGGGCCACAACATGCAGTGCAAAAAAGCGGTTCAAGGTAATACCGGAAATCAGGTAGTCACCGCGTATCCAGGTCACAATGTCGTCACCCACAACCGGTATCGCGCCAAACAGCGAGATAATCACCTGCGCACCCCAATAGGACATTTGCCCCCAGGGTAGGACATAGCCTACAAATGCCTCTGCCATCAGGACGACGAAGATCAGCATGCCGAAAATCCAGATAAGTTCACGCGGCTTCTTGTACGAGCCGTATAAAAGGGCGCGGAACATATGTAGATAGATCACCAGGAAAAATGCCGAGGCGCCAGTGGAATGCATGTAACGGAGTATCCAGCCGTAGTCGACATCCCGCATGATGTATTCAACGGAGGCGAAGGCGCCTTCCTGAGTGGGGGTATAACTCATCGTCAGCCAGATGCCGGTGAGGAGCTGGTTAACCAGCACCAGCAGCGACAGTACGCCAAAGAAATACCAGAAATTGAAATTCTTGGGCGCATAATACTTGCCCATGTGAGTATCCCACGCCCGCACGATAGGCAGACGGGCATCAACCCAATCTCGTAGTCCGACCAGCATATTGATCATGAGCCTACCTCCGTGTCGATACCAAGCACCAGAACCTTGTCATCCTCATAGGAATAAGGCGGAACGATCAAGTTTTTGGAAGCTGGAGCGCCGGCATAGACACGACCGGACAAGTCGAATTTGGAACCATGACAGGGACAGAAAAACCCACCGACCCAATCTTCACCACCAAGATCTTCCACACCTACTTCGGGGCGATACTTCGGCGCGCACCCCAGGTGAGTACACAAACCTTCTACGACAAAAAATTCTGCTCTCAGTGCTCGCTCCACGCCAGAGATATATTCTGGCTGCGAGCCATCCAGTTCCGATTCAGGGTCTTTCAGGGCTTCATTCAGACCGGGGAGGTCGGCGATCTGGGTTTCTGTACGGCGTAACACATAAACAGGCTTGCCGCGCCACTCCACGACCGTCATTTGGCCAGGCTCCAGCTTGCTGATATCAAACTTGACCGGCGCGCCAGCTGCCTTGGCCTTGGCCGAAGGGTTCCAGGATCCGACGAATGGAATAAAAACCCCCACCGCGCCCGCAACCCCGACGGCGCTCGTAGCTGCCGTCAGGAACTTGCGCCTGCCGGAGTTTACGACATCGCTGCTCATGCTTTTCTCCCCAGATTACAGCCCCTTTCAGGACCGATGGAACAGGCCGCATTCCCGGCCCGTAAAAACGCTGCAAATGGTAATGACTTTGCAGTTTTGATACAAGCAAAACACTTGATTTTACAGCGTTTTCGCCTCGAAGTTGAGTCCGCAATTAGGCAAACTCCAGTGAACCACAACGCTGTTTTTTCTCGACCAAAAAAATGCCCGGTATGCGATGCATCCGGGCATTCTCTGGGCCGGGTAAGTTCCCGCTTAACGCTTGGAGAACTGAGGACGCTTGCGCGCCTTGCGTAGACCCACTTTCTTGCGCTCTACCTCTCGAGCATCGCGGGTAACGTAACCGGCGGAACGCAGCGCACCGCGCAATGACTCGTCGTATTCCATCAGCGCACGGGTTATGCCATGACGGATAGCACCGGCCTGGCCAAAGCTGCCACCACCGGCAACTGTGACGTTAATGTCAAATTTCTCTGATAATTCAACAAGTTCAAGCGGCTGACGAACGATCATCCGGGCCACTTCACGACCAAAGTACTGGTCCAGCGGACGCTTGTTTACTGTGATGCCACCGCCGCCACTGGTCATAAATACTCTCGCAGTGGAAGTCTTGCGGCGGCCGGTTCCGTAATATTGGGTAGCTGACATATAAAATATCCGTTAAATGTTCAATGCTTGAGGCTGCTGGGCAGAATGCGGGTGCTCAGCACCGGCGTACACCTTGAGCTTCCTGAACATGGCCCGACCCAGAGGGTTGCGGGGCAGCATGCCTTTGACGGCTTTTTGAAGAACGCGCTCAGGAGCCTTCTCAAGCAGTTTTTCGAAGGTGATGGACTTCAAGCCACCGGGGTAGCCCGTATGGTGGTGGTAAATCTTGCCGCTTGCTTTGGAACCCGTCACACGGATTTTTTCAGCATTAACCACGACAATGTAGTCGCCGGTGTCCACGTGAGGTGTGTACTCGGCTTTGTGTTTACCACGCAGGCGATGCGCAATTTCACTGGCCAAGCGGCCCAATGTCTTGTCTGCGGCGTCCACTATAAACCAGTCGCGGCTTACTTCTTCCGCCTTGGCACTGAAGGTTTTCATGCGTTAGGGCCTCTTGATGAGTCCTGAAATTAAGAGCGCGAATACTACTTATTTGGCCACCCCTTTTCAAGAAGATTTCCTAATAAATTTCACTACTTACCGGGTTCTGTGCCGGGCAGCCAGCCAGAATCCGGGCTGGTCGGGCAGCAATCCGCCTCTAGACCGGGCATAACGGCGCACAGCCAGGCGGAACGTGGGCTCAGGGGCGGTGCTCACGGGCCAGATAGTCATGGGATTGCATTTCCTGTAGCCGAGATATGGTGCGCTGGAACACAAAGTCGAGCTTCCCCCCGCTATAGAGCTGCAGCAGCGGTTTGGCCGCTGCCAGCACCAATTTGACATTGCGGTCGTAGAATTCATCCACCAGATTGACGAAGCGCCGCGCCTGATCGTCTATTTCCGGCACAAATTCCGGCACCCCTGAAATCAACACCGCGTTAAAAATTCGCGCCAGCTCAATATAATCGTTCTGCGAGCGGGGTCCATCACATAATTCGGCAAAGTCGAACCAGACAACCCCTTCATGCATCCGGCGACAGGTCAGATAGCGCTGGTTAATCTCCAGCCTCTCCCACTGTTTACCGGGCTCCCGCGCCAATCTCTGGAAACTATCTTCCAGACTCTTGTCGGCGCCCTCATCCAAGGGATAGTGGTAAAGCTCCGCCTGCTCTAATGTGCGCAAACGGTAGTCGATACCCGCATCGATATTGACCACTTTTGTGTGTTTTTCGACCAGCGCAATCGCGGGCAAAAACCGCTGCCTCTGCAAGCCATTTTCATACAAGTCGCCTGGCTTGATATTAGACGTAGCGACCAGCGTGACGCCTCTGGAGAACAATCCCTCCATGAGTCCCGCCAGAATCATGGCATCGCCAATATCAGTCACAAAAAATTCGTCAAAACAGATCACACAGGTCTCTTTAGCCAATCTCTGGGCGACGATTTGCAACGGGTTCTTCTGACCATCAAGGGTATTCAGTTCAGTATGGACACGCTGCATAAATCGGTGAAAGTGAACCCGCAACTTACGCTCAAATGGAAGACACTCATAAAAGTTATCGACCAGGTAGGTCTTGCCACGACCTACCCCACCCCAAAAGTACAACCCGATCTCCGGCTGCACGGTTTCACGCCGCACCCTGCGCAACAGTTGCCCCAAACCGCCGCCACTGGGCTGCTCATTACTGGCGAGCAAGCGCTCGTAAAGATCCTGCAACAGGAGTACCGCCTGCTCTTGGGCGGGGTCGTGGGAAAAGTCCTCGCGGCTAAGATCTTCCTGATAACGCTGCCAGGGTGTGGTCATATAGTGGTCTGATCGAATCGGGGCAAACTACTTTAGCGATAGCACTTAAGGTTAGCAATGTTTACCGCAGCTGCTACTGCAACCGGAATTTAACCGGTATACTGCCCCTCCAATTTTGAGGCCAATGGAGAAATATCCGTGGTATTGCCCGAACCTACACTGCAAATAATGGCCTTCTCCTGCCTCGCCCTAGCGATACTGGGTATGATGCTTGGCTATCTTATCGGTCGACGCACCTCCACCGAAAGCCAGAAGTACCGAGAAGTGGAACGAAAACTGGATCAGGTGATGCAAGAAAAAGCCCAGTACGAAGACGAAGTACTGGAACATTTTGGCGAGACAGCAAAACTTCTGAACAACCTTACCGACAGCTACCGCGGCGTCCACAACCATTTGGCTGCTGGCGCTGGAACACTCTGTCGTGGAGAGGGCCCCATGGGTCTGGACCAGATCGATGGTGAACGCGACCCCGCGGAAATTCCGCCACTCCTGCCCCAGATTCAAGCTCCTCTGGACTACGCCCCCAAGACCTCGCCTGATGAAAAAGGCATGCTCGCAGAGGAATTTGGTCTGGAGCGCAAGCCAGCGCCTGGCGCGCCGGAGACAAACCCCGCCAAGGATTAAACCCGGCAGCAAGAAACTCAGGCCGGGTTATCGATATCGATAAACCTGTGTTCCAGGGAGAACTTTTCAGCAAGATGTTCACCCATAGCCTGTGCGCCATAGCGCTCGGTTGCATGATGGCCTGCAGCCACAAAATGGATGCCCTCTTCACGCGCAATATGCACCGTTTGTTCCGATATTTCTCCGGTGATGAACATATCCGCTCCTGCTGCTAGAGCCGCCTCGATATAACTCTGGGCCGCCCCCGTGCACCACGCAATCCGCGAGACGTTTTGTGCGCCGTCCCCGATATGCAAGGCCTCACGGCCGGTAGCCTCCGTCAGCTGGGTAACCAGATTGGCGGCGGGTATGGGTGTGGCGAGATTCGCCACATTCCCCACGGTGGCACCAGCGACTCTTGGCAACGGCTCAAATGTTTCAGGGGCGAGACCCAGCAAAGCGCCCAGCTGGGCGTTATTCCCGAATTCCGGATGGGCATCCAGGGGCAAGTGATAGGCAAGCAAACTCACCTCGTTGCCCAGCAGTGTCGCCAGGCGTCTGCGCTTCATACCCACCACCCGCGGATCGTCGCCGCGCCAGAAATATCCATGATGAACCAGGATCGCATCAGCGCCCCATGCTATAGCCGCATCCAGCAGCGCCTGACTCGCCGTAACGCCAGTCGCCAATTTTGCCACGGCAGGCCTACCTTCAACTTGCAGCCCGTTGGGGCAATAGTCCTGAAATAACTCAGGTTGCAGGCATTGATCGAGGTAATTGACCAGGTCAACCAGTTGTGTAGTCATGGTGGTATCCATTTGGGGAACGCACTCCCTTAGCACGCCATTAGCTTCCTCATATACAATGCCCAAGCGAGGAACACAAATACAGACCATGCGAAAAGAACTTTCTATGATTTTCTGGCCAGCGCTGGCCGGCCTACTGGCGGCATTGCTGATCCTGGATCGCTGGGTGCTGGACGGCAGCGTGATCGCTGGAGGCCCCCAGGAATTCGCCGAACCGGCGAGTTACGCCCGTGCCGTGCGCAGGGCAACGCCTTCGGTGGTTAACATCTACACCGCCAAACTGGTCACCGCAGAGAGCAGTCCACTGTTGGAAGACTCTTTCTTTCGTCGTTACTCGCCATCCGGGGCACAGCGCCAGAGTATCGAACGCTCTCTGGGGTCCGGGGTCATCATGTCGGATCAAGGACACATACTGACCAATAATCATGTCATCGCGGGCGCAGATGCCATTCAGGTAATGCTCCACGATGGTCGATCTGCCAGTGCCGTGGTTATAGGCAGCGACTCGGCCACTGACCTGGCCGTACTGCGGGTGCAACTGCAGGACCTGCAGCCCGTAAAGCTGGGAGACTCAGACCAGGCACAAGTTGGGGATGTGGTGCTGGCAATCGGCAACCCACTGGGCTTTGGACATTCTGTCACCCAGGGCATCGTCTCTGCCATGGGCCGCTACGGCCTGCAACTAAGCACCTATGAAAACTACATACAAACCGATGCCAGCATTCACCTGGGCAATTCTGGCGGCGCACTGATCGACACCCAAGGACGATTACTGGGGATCAATACACTTATCTACACGGCAAACAGCCAGTCCACAGCCGCCACCACGGGTATTGGGATCAGTCTCGCAATACCTGTAAACCTGGCCACTTTCGTGATGAACGATCTGATTCGCTATGGCGAAGTCATTCGAGGCTGGCTGGGGGTAAGCGTCGAACCCATTGGCCGAAGAATGCCCTCCGGTGCGCGTCGTGAATCCCTGGCAGTCGTGTCGGTGGCTCGCGATAGCCCGGCACAAAAAGCCGGAATTCGCATTGGGGATGTCATCACCCACATCAATCAGGAGCCGGTGCAGGATGGTCGACTGACCATGCACCGAATCGCTAGGCTGCGTCCGGGAGAGTCGGTGGAGATTTCAGTGCAGAGGGATACCCAGATCCTGGAATTGCGCACGGTGGTCGGTGCGCAAAACCAGTCTATCAATCCAGCGGGCTAATCGTCCGCGGACAAGCGCAACTCAGCGCTTCGTGCGTGCGCGGTCAGAGACTCGCCTCGCGCTAGCACGGAAGCGGCACTGCCCAGTTCCTGCACCCCCTTGGGGCTGCACATAATCAGCGAAGTACGCTTCTGGAAATCATAGACCCCCAGGGGTGAACAAAAGCGCGCACTGCGCGACGTGGGCAACACGTGGCTGGGGCCAGCACAATAATCTCCCAGTGCCTCTGAGGTATAGGGCCCCATAAAAATGGCACCGGCCTGTGTAACCAGTGGCAACAAGCTTTGGGGGTCGGTTACCGACAACTCCAGGTGCTCTGGCGCGAGGCGATTGCTGACGGCAACCGCCTCTTCTATGTCTCGGGTCAGGATCATCGCACCGCGACCCTGAAAAGAAGCATTGATGATGCCTTTACGCTCCATAGTGGGCAGCAAGCG